>JAUMXT010000135.1 GCA_030529015.1 Bacillota bacterium
AAATATGCGGTCGGCCTCGTTGATATTCTCGCCAACCGTGCTCATCCAGTTGGTTTCATAAGCCTGCTGGACATACTTCATCTCGTCACCGTGCATGGTCGGTGTGGCCAGCCATACCTTTTTATCAAATCGGGTGATATTCGTGTTCTTTGCATCGCTCATACTCTGCATCTCTATTCTTTGAAGTAAATTAATCTGTGTAATTCGTAATTTGTAGTGTTGAGTGTCTCTCTCAAGCCGTCATGGTCTTTCGTGTGCACACAAGCAGTTTAGATATCTTTCCATCCTCGCACCACAGGTATTACTGGTATTGGTTACGTCGTTGTAAGTCTGAATTGAATGATCCACCATGCTTATTTTATGCAATGGCAGCGTGTTTGCCGTCGTACCCGTGGATATTCTTATCATCATTAATCTGTACAGTTGCTCAAGGATTTTCTTTGATCGGGGCGAAGATTTATGCAGTATTCGCATTTCCCCTACACTGCCATAAAGTGCACAAAACAACGCATCTTTCAACACTCTGTATTTGTGCACTTTATGATTTAATCCTTATTATTTTGAGTCTTTTACGCTGTCTTTGAGGGAGGTTCTGAGCAGCAAATCGCTTATATGCTGCTCGGAGTTTTCGCTCAGCCCGCCTTTTCCGTGCTCTTTAGTTGCTCCAAAGTTGATGCCGATGCATTAACCTGCTTTGGATCATGGTAGGTGGGCACAGCCTTTTTAAGTGCATTTCGCACTGCATCGTCATTTCGCGTCGCAAGGGCTTCCCGCAGAATTGCAAGCTTATCATCAATTGCGCTTGCTTCCAACGGTTTGTCGCGCTCTACGAAAATCAATTCGTTGGCTGTCTTATCCAGCTCTTCGTTCTTGATCAGCAGCTCTTCGTAAAGCTTCTCGCCCGGACGAAGGCCGGTCTCGACGATATCGATATCTATATACGGTGCATAGCCGCTTAGGCGAATCATGTTTTCGGCAAGATCAAGGATCTTAATCGGCTTGCCCATATCCAATACGTACAGTTCCCCATTTTTCGCCATTGCCCCTGACTGCAGAACCAATTGGCTCGCCTCCGGAATGGTCATGAAATAGCGAATGATCCGCCTGTCCGTCAATGTTACAGGACCGCCGCTGCTGATTTGTTTTTTGAACAGCGGAATCACTGACCCATTACTGCCAAGCACATTGCCAAAGCGGGTTGCAGAAAACTTTGTTCCCGAATTCGTACGGCTCTGCACGATCATCTCACACATCCGCTTCGTTGCGCCCATCACATTTGTCGGATTCACAGCCTTGTCCGTCGAAATCATAATAAACTTCTGCACCCGGTACTTTTCAGAAACTTCAACCATATTCAAAGTGCCGAAGACATTATTCTTCACAGCTTCACAGCAGTTGTGTTCCATCAAAGGAACATGCTTGTGCGCCGCCGCATGAAGCACAACCTGCGGGTGATAATGCGCAAATATCTGATCCAGTGCATCCCTGTCGCACACCGAAGCGATCTCTACACGAAGATCCAGCGATGCTCCATAGGCAATGCGAAGTGATTGCTGCAGGTCATATGTGTCATTTTCATTGACATCCAGGATAATAATCCGCTGCGGATGCATCTTTGCGATCTGTCTGCACAATTCACTTCCGATCGACCCGCCGCCGCCGGAAATTAATACGGTTTTGTTTCGATAAAACTCCGCCGTATTTTCGTCAGTGAACAGCAGAGGTCTACGAAACAGAAGCTCTTCGATGTCAAACTCACGAAGCTGGCGGCGCCCTTCTCCATCAGCCTGCTTCATCGGATAATCGTAAACCTTCAGTTTACAACCCATCCTTTGATAGTGTTCATACAATCTCTTTTTCTGTTCGGCAGTCATTCCGGAAAAAGCAAACACGATCTCCTGTATCGGATAAGCATCCAGTTTTTCCTGCGTTGCCTCTTCCCTCGAAAGAACAGGAATCCCGGCAATCTCGCGGCCAATCTTTCTTTTGTCTATATCAATGAAACAGCACGGCTGGTAGGCAGACCGCGGATTTTTCAAAAGATCATCCGCCAGAGAAGCGCCGATGCGGCCTGCGCCAACAATCGCGATCTTAATCTTTTTGTTCTTTACAGAAGTTGCATCCGGACTCCCCGCCTTAATCTCAAGTCCAGCAAACACTTTTGCTATTATTCTCAGAATCTGACCAAAGCGTGAACTCCGCCCGGCATTTTCGTATATGTACTGATACATAAGGCGAACCGACAGCGACATAATCAGATTAATTACTGAAATCGAAAAAGCATGCATACAAGGAATACGCATAGGCCACTGAATCAGCTGCAGCGAAACAAATATAAGGCCTGCTACTGCATCCACCAGAACCAACCGAAGATAGGCCCCCGGGGTTCCGAAGCGCCATACCTGTTTATAAATGTTGCCAATATATCTGCAGACGAATATGCATATTCCGCCAATGAACATCTGGACAAATATCGCTGTCAATTGATTTTTCTCGATCACATTAATGTATATCGCGACAAAAAACAGATTCGAGAAAATCAGAAATAAACAATCGTATAGGTACAAAAGATACCCACGCAACGAAATTTTGTTGTTCTTCAAACTTCTTCTGGTATGAACCAATTTCTTCCCCTCGCTGTTCAACTTTGATATTTTCCCGTCAAGCAGCCACTTTCATTTGAATACAATCCTAACATATAACGTCTGTTATCATCAAGAAAATGATTTCCTGTCCTGTACCGGGTATTAACGCTTTGACAGACATATTTCGCTCTTCAGCCGATCGGCATAAAAGCAGCCCATTGGATTTTGGGGATCATTCGCTTTTTCGGCGTTTTTTCATGTAACACTTCATCTGGTACGGGCAGATCTTCTGCCTACCAGCTTATCTGCGTAGGCCTTTCGGTACTTTTGTCTCAGCAATGAATGCGCTGCGCTCATAAGGGGCGGACGCTTTTTTAGATCGTGAGAATCGGTGGCAACATAATCAATGATTTCATCCTTGAGCCACTTATTCATTCGATGATCCTTCAAAAAGCCTTTCCCTTTCAAAATGGAACTGCAGTTCATCTGGTAGCTAACATCATGCTTTTCTTTCAGCCTGTACGCATTGTGCCTCCGGTACAGACACGCATAGCGCTCTACATGCGCAATGATGACATCGTAGCCCGAGCGTTCGAGCATACCGACAGCCGCTTCCATTTCCTTATAGGAAATATCCGGAACAAATTCCAGAAGAATAGTATCGGTATCGGCCAGAGAGGGCAAACGTCCTTCCAGCGCAAAGCGCTCAAGGGCGGGTGTATACATAATTTCAGCCCCTGCGAATAAATCCATTTCATATCCCTTTGAACGGCAATACATGCGTGCTTCTTTCAATCGCTTTTTGATCAATTTGCCTTTGAGCGGATACACGCCCGGAGTAACATGGGGCGTAAAAAATATGGAAGTCACGCCGTCTGCATGGGCTGCATCCAACATAACTTCCATATCCGTTTTGGTTTTAGCGCCGTCATCAACTCCATACAGAAAGTGCGAATGAATATCTACATATCCCTTCACTTTTTAGCCACCTTGATCTCTTTTTTTGCCTTTGATTTGATCTGTTTTGTGGAATCCTCTCTGCTTTCGTAGTTGGAATAATAGGATTTATAATAATATTTCCGGGACAGGTAGTTATCATACTCAACCATATTGAGCACCGTTCCGATGATCGGGCATCCGGTCTGCTCCAGCTGGTCCTTTACATCGATCAG
>JAUMXT010000027.1 GCA_030529015.1 Bacillota bacterium
CGTGATGTGTGAAACCACGAAACCGAGCAACTCACACCGCGTGTAACTACGAAATAATATCTCGCACTACTGCGCCTGCGATCATCAGGCCGGCCACGGACGGCACGAAGCTGATACTGCCGGGGGTGCGAGTTCCTGCGTTGATCGGCTCCTCTTCAGAGTACAGGACTTTGACGCCGGTGATGCCGCGGGCTTTGAGTTCTTTTCGCATGACTTTGGCCAGCGGGCATACCTTGGTTTTTTCGATGGTTGTTATCTTGAATTGTGATGGGTCGAGTTTGTTGCCTGTGCCCATTGATGAGATAACAGGCACGCCTTCGGCTACGGCTTTAGAGATTATAGCCAGTTTGCCGGTGACTGTGTCTATGGCGTCTACGACGTAATCAAATCCTGAGAAATCAAAATCATCTGCAGTTTCAGGCATGAAGAAGCATTCGATTGCTTCGACGTCGCATGAAGGGTTGATGTCTTTAACTCTTTTAGCCATCACTTCTGCCTTTGATTTACCGATGGTGCTGTGAAGTGCCGGAAGCTGTCTGTTGATATTGGTGATGTCTACGGTATCGTTATCTACTAAAACGATGCGCCCTACTCCTGCTCTTGCCAGGCCTTCCACGACATAGCTTCCTACTCCGCCTATTCCCAGCACGATAACAGAAGCAACCTTGATCTTGTCGACTGCTTCGGTTCCTATGATCATTTCAGTTCTGGAATACTGATCACTCATTTAAAATTTCTCCTATAACCTTATAAACTACATCTGACGAAAATCCTCTCGACATCAAACGCCTGCCGATTTTAGCTTGAAGCTTACGTTTTTCGTCATAGTCAAGCTCGGATATATCTACGTTTTTAATCACAGTGGCTGCGATTTCCTTGGCCATTTCCTTCTGGTCCGGAATGTCTTCAAGTTCCTCGTAAGCCTGCTCGATAATGTCGGAGCTTACGCCTTTTTCTGCAAGCTCCCTCTTGATACGGCTGACACCGCGGCCCTTTTCAAATCCGTATTTGAAATACATCTCCGCAAACTGCGCATCGTCGAGATATCTGTACTCGGCAAGCTGTGAAATGGCATGGTCTATGGCCTCAGGGTCGAAGCCTTTCTCCTTAAGATACTTCCGAGTTTGATATACAGTTCTTGGTTTTATGTTAACATATGAAGCGGCGCGTTCAGTCGCTTTTTCTGCGGCGCGCTCTGCGGCCTTGTCCACCGCCTTCTCGTGCGAAGATTCCAACCACTTCTTATCGTCCATTATACACATCTCCCGCTACTGCGACTGTGCAGGCATCGCCGAGTCTGGTCTTCAGGTCGCAGATGGCCTTGATTCCTGTGCAGTGTACCGGCATCACCTTGTCAAGCCCCTCGGCTTCCATCTGATCGACCACATACTTTCTGTCTTCTTCAGTCGCACTATAAAGGTGCATGCCTGCCACTAAAACGGCAACTCTTTCACCCGGGAACATGGCCTTGCCGGCCTCGAGAGCTGAAATCACACCCCTGTGGCTGCATCCGGAGAAGATATAAAGTCCGTCAGGTTCCTTGATTACCAGCACCTGTTCATGACACATATCGTCCTTCTGCCACTGTCCTGCCTCGTCCATAAAATAGAAATTCTCAGTAATATTAGTTCCCTCTGCATACGGCACAGTGCCTGTCACGCAGATATTTTCTGTAATATAAACAGGTCCGTCTGTGTACTTGAGTCTTCCTTCAATGGCAGCCTTTTCGTCATCGCTCCAGCAAATACCGCTCATCTGATCCTCCGGCTTACCGTCAACGAATCCGTAAGACTTCCTGAAAGCGTCCTTATGAATATAGATCGGCGCCTTTTCATTAAGGGCGCAAAACGCAGGGAATCCTCCCGTATGGTCGTAATGTCCGTGGCTTACTGCCGCAAAATCCACATCCTTAAGGTCTACGCCCATCACTTCTGCATTATGAAGCACGATATCGGTCGCTCCTGCGTCGAATAAAATCTTCTTGCCGTCTGCCTCGATATATATCGAAAGTCCATGCTCCGCCAGCATGCTTGTATGTTCTGTCTTATTTTCTACTAAAAACTTGTAACAAATTGCTTTTCTGTCCATTTCTTCCTCCTGAAATTTGTCGTTATTTTTTCACACAATAAGCACACCATACACCGTCCTCAAGCTGCATGTCGGTGAATTCAACATCGTCTCTTTCAAGCACCGGAGTGCCCTTAATTATTTCCTCAAGGCCTCGTCCCGTGAGCTTGCTGTAAGCTTCCTTCCTGGTCCAGATCTTAAAGAATCCCGCCTCGCCGTTTTCGTCGATATAAGCCTTCTCCTCCGCCGTGAAGTATCTATGGGAAATCTTGTCGAAATTAGTCGCTCTGCGTACTTCCACGTCGATTCCCACAGGAGCTTCGTCGATAATGCAAAGAAAAAGTTCCTTGGTATGGCTCACGGAAAGGTGCACGTCGCCGGTTGTCGAATAAGGTTTACCTTTATCGGTGCGCTGCACCTCGGGGTTTTCTATACCGTATTCTTTAAGGCAGTCTAAAATAAGGGCATCAGTGAGCCTTCGGCCTTTGAGAAACGGATATCTGTTCTTGTACTTTTCAATAATATATAATTCCATGGTGAATTATCTCCGCATATAATTAAATGGCGGAACTAACGCGCCGCCATTTTACTGATAAAACTATTGATTGATATTATTCAGCATCCTTCATTCTTTCCAGGATTCTCTGATAACCTTCGGCGCCATACACAAGGCACTTATTGATCCTGCTTATTGTAGCTGTAGATGCTTTAGTGATTCCTTCGATTTCACTGTAGGTCTTGTTCTCTGACAGAAGCTTAGCAACCTGCAGTCTCTGAGCTATAGCATGTATTTCGTTGATGGTGCAGATGTCTTCAAAGAATCTGTAACAGTCTTCTTCATCCTCCAGCAGCAGTACAGCCTTGAACAATTCATCTATATCATCTCTTTTAAATTTAGATTCGTATGCCATGTGGAACTCCTTTCAAACACTTTCATGCGCTAAACCGCAATTTCTATAAAGTATTTTAACATCGTTCTAAATGACAGTCAACAAATACTTTAACGTCTTAAAGCAAATTGTATTCAAAATTATTTTAAAAGTTCCAAAGCCTTGTCAAGCTGCTCGTCTTTTTCTGTTTTGTCGTTATCTGTCACCTTGTGATCCGGTGCAACGCCTTTCTTGTTGATGGCGTCTCCGTCAGGTGCGAAGTACTGCATTATAGTCAGCTTAAGGGCTGAACCGTCACCCAAGTTGATTGTCGACTGGATAACACCTTTACCGAACGTAGTCTTTCCCACAAGCTCATACCCGTTATCCTGCATAGCGGCAGCCAGGATTTCGGCAGCACTTGCGCTGTTTTCATTAACTAATACTACTGTTTCAAGGCCGGTCTTACCATCTTCAGCCAAATATTCGTCTCGTTTTCCGTTCTTATCTTCAACGTATACCACTACGCCTTCATCGAGGAACTCATCGGCTACGTCTATGCATGCATTCAGCAGACCTCCGCCATTATCTCTAAGATCCAGCACCAGCTTCTCAGCGCCCTTTGCTTTCACTGCCTCGAGAGCCTCAGCAAATTCTTCGGCTGTATTTTCAATAAATGACGTCAGCTTGATATGTGCAGTCGTTTCGTCTATCATTTCGTATTCGACGCTGTACTGCTCGATCTTCTTACGAGTCATCTCGATGGTATTTTCTTTGTTGTCTCTAATGTAAGTGAGCTTGACCTTAGTGCCTTCTTCACCTCTGATAGCGTCGGCAAAAAGATCCATATCGTCATAATACTCACCGTCTACAGCTATAAGTATGTCACCTGTCTCTATGCCGGCTTTCATGGCAGGTGAATTCTTATTTACGGAAATCACCACGTAGTTGCCTTCAAAATCCTGTGTGAAAGTTATTCCAACCCCGGAATATTCTCCCTGCAGATTCAAAAGCCAGTTTTCATACTCGTCCTTATTCATATATGAAGAATACGGGTCTTCAAGACCTGCTACAAGGCCTTTGCAAGCTCCGTCAAGCAGTGCTTCCTTATCGTATTCATCATAGTAATTGGCATCTATATATCTGTATAATTCATCAAGCTTGCCATAGTCTGCATCGCTGTCTGATGAACCGAGAAAAGCTGTCGCTCCTCCCATCACCACCGCGCCTGCCAAGAAGGCTACGACCAGCAGTGCTATGAATTTAAACTTACCTATCCTCATCACATTATCTCCTCTACTATGAACTGAACTCTGTCGCGACCGCGCCAGCTCTGCAGTTCCACAGTTCCCACTAAGTCTACCGGCTCTGCTGATGTGAGCAAGCCTTTAACCTCCTGCGCCTTCTTAAACAATACGCAGTCTACTCTGCCTTCAGGCGTCGAAGCAGTAAATCCGGCATGTGTCTTCTCGGCACCCATAAATCTCAAGCCGCCTAATTCCACGGCCTTCAACTTGAACACAGGTTTTGGATTGCCCTGACCTATAGGTTCGAGCTTTTTCAGTTCCTTTGCCAGCTCTATGGAAATTTCTTCGGGACGAAGTTCCATATCCCAGAAAGTATTGATTTCAAAAAGTCCCGGGTCGTCTAAAAGCATCTCGTCTATATCCGCGTCCAGCGCCTTTTGCAAAGACTGCAGGTTTCCTTCGTCCATAAGGAATCCGCATGCGCTTCTGTGTCCGCCGAATTTAACGAAAAGTTCCTCGTGTCGTTTGAGTGTTTCGTAAATGTCGATATTATCTACACTTCTTCCTGTTCCCTTCAACATGCCTTCGCCTGAAGGAGTTACGATTATAACCGGGCGATTGGATGCTTCACGCAGCTTGCCTGCTACGATGCCTCCGATGCCTTCGTGGATGTCATCCATGTGAAGAACTACGAATTTTTCATCGCCTGTCAGCATTTCAAGACCTTTGTTGTATGCATCCTCCTGCTTTTTCTTACGCAGGCTGTTGTAGTGGACCAGGTCGTTTACTTTTTGTGTCATGGAAGTCTCGTCTGTTGCTCTGAAAAGCTCCACTGCATCGCGTGCGCTTGCCATTCTGCCGGCAGCGTTTATATGAGGAGCGATACCAAAAGCGATGTTTTCCGATGTTATCCAAGGCAGAGAAATCGCTTCCTTCAGCTTGACTATCGCTTCTCTGGAATTGCCGTTTATCTTATTGAGACCGTATTTGACTATAGTTCTGTTTTCATCTGTAAGCGATACCACATCTGCTACAGTTCCTATGGCAACAAGGTCTAACACATCGTTGACAGCTGATCTCGGAAGACCTGCCTTTTGGATGATGGCCTGTGCCATTTTAAAGGCTACGCCGCAGCCTGCCAGATAGCCGAACGGATAAGTGCATTCCTTTTGTCTCGGATTTATGAGTATACAGTCTGCCCTAACGTTGTCTATACTGTGATGGTCTGTTACTATTACCTTCATACCAAGCTGCTTGGCCAGTTCCACTTCTTCGTAAGATGTACTGCCGCAGTCTACGGTTATTATGAGGCCTGTACCATCGTCATGGATCTTTCTTACGGCCTCCTTATTTAAGCCGTACCCCTCTTCGAACCTTGACGGAATATAATATGTGAAGTTGTCTGTGAGCATTCCGAGTATGTGAGATAAAATGCATATGGAAGTAACGCCATCGGCGTCATAATCTCCGTAAATGCATATTTTTGTCCCGTTATTTATCTCCGACAACAGTAAATCCACTCCCGCTTCCATATTAAGAAGCAGGAATGGATCGTAAGTTTTCTTTGGTGTTGGTGATAAAAACTCGGAAATATCTTCGCTATTGACGATACCTCTCGATCGAAGTATCTCTATAAGTATTTCTTCAGCTTTTCTCATTGATCCCATACCTTATTTATTGTACGTAATTTAATGGATTCTTATAGTTACCGTTGATTCTCACTTCGAAGTGAAGATGAGGACCTGTGGATGCACCTGTTGATCCTACTTTGGCAATTTTTTGTCCTCTGTAAACCGATTGACCATAGCTTACGAGAAGTGATGAGCAGTGTGCATAAAGTGTGGTATAACCGCCGCCGTGGTCAACTACGACACATTTACCGTATCCGCCGTTCCAGCCCGATAAGATGACTCTGCCGTCATTAGCTGCTACTATGGAGCTGCCGTATGATGCGCCGATATCTATACCTGAGTGGAACTTCCTATATCCGTAGATAGGATGGATTCTGTAACCGAACGGTGATGTTATGTAGCTGGTTGATGGTGTAGGCCATGCCAGCACTCCGCCTGTATATTTAGAAGTACTGCTTGAGCTTCCCGAGCCCTGAATAGTGGCAGTCATGGCATCTGCGTCTGCCTGCAGTTCGTCGATCATCTTCTCTGTTTCCTTGTTGGATGCCGCTACTTCCGCCTTTTTGGCTTCGATTACAGACTTATTGGCTGAAGCTTCTTCCTTAGATGCTTCCAGCTCTGCATGAAGCTCTTCTGCTTCCTTTTTCTTGGCTTCCAGTTCTTGGTGTGCCAGCTCCAGTTCTTCAAGGAGATCCTGGTCTGCACTGTAAATTATTTTAACCAGTTCCAGGTTAGTCAGAAACTCCGAAAAGCTTCCCGAATCAAGCAGCACGTCAAGATAACCAATGGTGCTTGTCTTGTACATGTTACGCAGTCTGGCGTTGAGGTTCTCGGTCTGAGTATCGACCTTTTCCTGAGCTTCCTCTACTTCTTTTTCCAGTTTCTTCAGCTTGATTTCACTCTCAGCAATAGCTGAATCAAGCTGTTCGATTTTCTGCTCAAGCTCGCTTATCTGTGATGATAAGCTTCGCTCATGCGCCTGGCCTGCTTCAAGCTTTTCTCTGTTTTCTTTTAAATCTTCTCTTATTTCACTTAAGGTTGCTGCGCTTACTACTACAGGTTCGGCTATCATGAAGAAGGCCGTTACCATTGCTACAAGAATCACAGCGAATCTTTTCTTTCTCATTCTCTTTCTCCTACCCTTATTTAAGGAATTTTCTCATGGATATGATACTTCCGCATGCACCGATGCTTACGCCCAGTGCCAGGAATATCCATGCAAAATTAAATACCAGGAAGTCTACCGGTACCATAGGCATAGACAGCATTGAGAATACCTGCTCGCCTATAGCGTCCACAAGCTTGCTGTATATGAGAGCTGCCAATCCTACCGAAATCACCGATGAAATAACCCCTATGATGATACCTTCGCCCAGGAACGGTCCTCTTATGAACCAGTTGGTCGCTCCGATATACTTCATTATGTTGATTTCACTGGCTCTGTTGAATACTGTCAGCTTGATCGTATTGGAAACTACCACTACAGATACGATAATGAGGAATACCATAAGCACCACCGCACCTATCTGTATGAATTTTGTCGCACTCAGCAGCTTGTCTACAGTTTCCTTATAGAATTTAACGTCTTCTATGCCGTCAAATGTATTTGCCTGCTTAGCTATCTGTTCTGCCTGCTCCAGGTCCGATATCACTATTACTACAGAGTTAGGAAGCGGATTTTCGTTGAGGCTGTCAAGAAGGTATGCGTTGTCGCCCCATCTTGTTCTGAAGTCTGCCAGTGCTTCTTCTCTTGTCTTGTAATATACGTCGTCAACACCATCCTGTCCCTTAAGCTGGTTCACCATAACATTGGCTTCTTCAGGTGTTGTTTCGTCTGCTAAGAAGATTTCGATAGAATCGTAATCATTCTGTATTGCTTGTGCAGCAGTATTGATATTTATCACGAGGATAAAGAATATGCTCATGATGAGCAGCATTGCCATGATCGCGAAGATCGATGCCAGTGCCATTGTCTTGTTTCTGAATACCTGCAGGAAGGCTTGTTTCATTGTGTAAAAGAATCTTTTCACTATTCGTTGCCTCCCCTCTTGAATCTTGATCTGAATGTACGTCTGCTGCTTATAACAGTACCGTCACCGTCGAAGGCTCCTGCCGCATCAGCTATCATTTCTTCAAATCCGTATGCGCCGAACTCGTCTCTTACGATATGGCCGTTTTCGATAGCTATAACTCGCTTACCCATCTTGTCTACGATGTCCTTAGCGTGTGTAACCATCACTATAGTTGTGCCTCTCATATTGATCTGATCCAGAAGCTGCATGATTTCCCATGCTGTATCCGGGTCAAGGTTACCTGTAGGCTCGTCCGCTATCAGGATCCTTGGCTTGTTTACAATAGCTCTGGCAATGGCAACTCTCTGCTGTTCACCTGCAGAAAGCTCGTCCGGATATTTATTTGCCTTCTCCGCTATGCCTACCATGCTCAGAACCTGAGGCACGTACTTATCAATCAGCTTCTTTGGCTGGTGGATGATTTCCATAGCGAAGGCAACGTTTTCATAAACAGTTTTCTTAGGCAGCAGTCTGAAGTCCTGGAACACTATGCCGATATTTCTTCTCAGCTTAGGAACCTGTCTGTTTGAAAGAGTTGTTACTTCATTGCCTCTTACCTTGATACTGCCTGAATCTGCGTCTATTTCCTTTAGTATCAATTTAATAAATGTTGACTTGCCGGCACCACTCGGCCCTACAAGGAATACGAAATCGCCCTTGTTGATTCTAACGGATACTTTTTCGAGGCCAACATTTGATTTGTAATACTTTGTGACATTGTTGAATACGATCATCTGCCGTTATCCTTTCTTACTCAAATCTACACTTAATAATACTACATATAGTTGGTTTTATCAATATTTTATAGATAAATAACCATTATATTAGGTCGGATTTACCGGCTTTGGTGACGGTTTTGTGAAATCGGGGAAACGGCAGAGATCGGCTTATCCTTTATTTGCCTTTTTATCAGTATTGTATCCTCATTTGTATTGTATCAGGCAGTTGTTTAAGGTCTGTTTTAACTATGTCCATAGGATATGTAATTATCTGAGATATGGGAGTTTCCTCTTCGGGATCCTTAAAATCCGCATACACTATGAGATTCGTTTTGTCGTCTTCCTTCTCGAGAGTGACCTTTGCGATGGAAACACCGTAGCCTGATGTGGGTTTTTCTCCTCTCGTCACTATGACGTAAATATCGTCGTCAACGCAGCAAGCAAGCGCCCTTTCCAATGTCTTGTACTCGGGAATGACATCTTCTTCGATGTCCACAGGTATCTTGGTATCGGGCACTTTCACAAAGCTCACCTTTTGGTCGCCCGTAAGTTTTCCGGCTGCCGCCAATGCCGCCAGCAAAACTGCCGCACATATGATGCCGGCAGTTATGAGCAGCATGATTTTTTTCTTCTTATTCACTAAAAAACCCCTTTCCATGCATAATTCCTTACTAGAATCTATTACATGTAAAAGGGGGTTATTCCTATGCTTTAAAGTGCGTCGAGTTTAATTACAGAACGCCTTTTACTGCCGCTACGATGTCTGCAGCTGTCATTCCGTACTTTTCCTTCAGCTGATCAGGCTTACCTGATTCACCGAAAGTATCCTTCTGACCTACCATAGCCATCTTAACAGGTGCGTTCTTAACTACTACTTCTGCAACTGCACTTCCCAGTCCTCCGATCACGGAGTGTTCTTCTGCAGTTACGATAGCCTTAGTTTCTGTAGCAGCCTTGATGATGATTTCTTCATCGATAGGTTTGATAGTGTGGATGTCGATAACTCTGGCATCGATGCCTTCTGCAGCTAAAGTTTCGGCTGCGATAACAGCTTCGTTTACCATGATGCCTGTAGCAACGATAGTAACGTCTTTACCATTCTTAACGAGGTTACCCTTGCCAAGTGTGATTTCTGCGTCTTCACCGTAGAATACAGGAACTGCAGCTCTTCCCAGTCTCACATAGCATGGACCGTACATAGCTACTGCCTGTTCTAAAAGCTTCTTGGCTGAAACGCCGTCTGAAGGGTTGATAACAGTCATTCCAGGGATAGTTCTCATGAGAGCGATATCCTCGAATGTCTGGTGGCTGGCACCGTCTTCACCTACTGTGATACCTGCGTGTGTAGCACAGATCTTAACGTTTGCCTTAGTATATCCAATGGAGTTTCTTATGATTTCAAATGCTCTGCCTGCCGCGAACATTGCAAAAGTGCTGGCACATACTGTCTTGCCGCTGAGCGCGAGGCCTGCAGCTGATGCATAAAGGTTCTGTTCAGCGATACCCATGTTGAAGAATCTTTCAGGGTATGCCTTGCCAAATTCGGCTGTCATAGTTGATTTACTCAGGTCGGCGTCCATTACTACCAGCTCAGGATGCTTTTCACCCAGTTCTACCAGTGCTTTACCGTAAGCCTGTCTTGTTGCCATCTTATCTGCCATTACATTTCACCTCCCAGCTCTGCTACTGCCTGTGCTGTCTGTTCAGCATCAGGAGCCTTGCCGTGCCATCCGGCCTGATCTTCCATAAATGAAACACCCTTGCCCTTGATGGTCTTAGCTACGATCATTGTAGGCTGACCTTTGCATTCTCTTGCCTTCTTGAATGCGTCGAGGATCTGCGGGAAGTCGTGTCCGTCGATCTGGATAACGTTCCATCCGAATGATTCAAACTTCTCAACTACAGGAGCAACAGTGATAACGTCTTCGTTTTTGCCGTCGATCTGAAGGCCGTTCCAGTCAAGGATACCTACCAGGTTGTCCAGCTTATAGTGAGCAGCTGACATAGCAGCTTCCCAGATGATTCCTTCCTGAATTTCGCCGTCTCCCAGAAGAACGTAAACTCTTCCCGGATCGTTGTCCAGCTTGTTTGCCATAGCCATGCCGCCTGCAACAGAGAAGCCCTGTCCGAGGGAACCTGTTGACATTTCGATTCCGGCAACCTTGTTCATATCAGGGTGTCCCTGGAACTTGGAGCCGATCTTACGAAGCTGCATGAAGTCTTCCATTGGGTAGTAACCCTTTACTGCCAGCGCTGAATACTGAACAGGACCTGCATGTCCCTTAGAGAGGATGAACTTGTCTCTTCCTGCCATCTTAGGTTCGTTAGGGTCGATATTCATTTCGTCAAAATACAGTGCTGTAACGATGTCTGCAGCTGAAAGTGATCCACCCGGATGTCCCGAACCGGCATTGTGTATAGCTTTAACTATACCGATTCTCACCTCTGCTGCTTTCTTTTCCAGAGCTTTAATATCCATAGCTTCCTCCATTATATTGGTTTTGATTTAATAAATATTATGTTTGATTTATACAATAAAGGGCCGCAAATGCAGCCCTTATATCCATTAGAAAAATGAACCGTTATCGATACCTAAGCTTACGCTCAGTGCTTCATTAACCTCCGGTAAACGTGTCTTGTCAATTGTACCGATTCTTTCTTTCAATCTTCTTTTGTCTATAGTTCTGAGCTGTTCTAGTAATATTACTGAGTTTTTGGCAAGGCCTGTGCCGTCCGCCTCGATATTGACATGAGTCGGAAGCGATGCCTTGTTCTGTGATGTTATGGCCGCAACGATTATCGTCGGGCTGAACTTGTTACCGACATCATTTTGGACTACCAGTACAGGTCTTACTCCGCCCTGCTCGGAGCCCATTACCGGACTTAAATCAGCAAAATAAAGGTCCCCCTTTTTTATGCTCAAGTCCTCTACCCCTTTATTTTATATGAATCTCTATTTACCTACAACTTGTTTCAGCGCAGCAGGCAGACTTTCTTCGATTTCGAGTGCTGTCATTCCCCACTGTCCGTATTTGTCTGCAGCGATATCTCCGGCAAGGCCGTGTATATATGCGCCTGCCCCGGCCGCATCAAGGCTTCCCGCTCCCGATGCCGCAAAGCTCGCAATCACGCCTGTCAGCACGTCTCCGCTGCCGCCTGTCGCCATTCCCGGATTTCCTGTAGTATTAACATATGTCTGTCGCTCTTCCGATGTACCTGCATTTGCTTTTGTTTCACCGGTAACGATGGTACCGGGTCCCTTCATCAAAACGACTGCGCCTGTCTTCTCGCTTATGAGCTCTGCTGCCTTTTGCCTGCCGAGTTCCTTTACAGTTCCGCTTCCCAGCGCCTTAAGGAGCCTGTCCCCTTCACCTACATGAGGCGTCAGGATGACAGAAGCCTGCGCTTTGCATAAACTCTGAAGTTCTTTATCATATTTGCATATGCAGTTTATTCCGTCGGCGTCTAATACTACAGGTCCGTTATAATTCTTAAGTATATTTGATATTAACAGGTATCTCTCTTCATCTACCCCCAGTCCGGGCCCTACGGCGATGCTGCCGTAAATTTCAAGGTCGCCCTGGGAAAGATCTTTGACGTCCATACATGTGGCCTGAGGAACTGCTGTCTGAAGGATGTTGAATATCTCCTTCGGTGCAGCGATCTTGACGAGGCCCGCCCCTGATTTAAGAGCGCCTCTTGCAGACAGCACTGCAGCTCCGGCCATACCGATGGTTCCCGCAACTATAAGTACTCTGCCGCATTGACCTTTATGTATGTCTGCCGGTCTCTCCTTGATTACAGTATTCACATATTCGAGAGTTATTAAACCTGCTTTTTCCATAAAATCCACCTACAGGGAAATTCCCAGGAAGAGTGATGCTATCAGCAGGAATGCTACTGCTGAGAACATATCGGTAAGTGATGCCATCATCGGCGAGGCCATGAGTGCAGGGTCGATGCCTACCTTCTTGGCTGCCATCGGCAAAAGTCCGCCTAAAAGCTTAGCAAACATTATGATAAGTAGCAGCGAAACTGCTACAGTCAGTCCGATCATAACACTCTGTCCGTCTATGAAAACTACCTTCGCAAAGTTCAGTATGCTGAGAATTCCGCCCAGGATTATACTGATGCGCAGCTCTTTCCAGAATACTTTGAAGGCATCCTTTAAGTCTATTTCGTCTACTGCCATACCACGGATCACGAGAGTCGCGGCCTGTGTTCCTGTGTTTCCGCCGGACCCCATCAAAAGCGGCAGATATGAAACGAGAATGATAACTTGTGATAATACTGCTTCGAATCTAGTGATGATAGCGCCTGTTATCATTAAGGATACTGTAAGGAATATGAGCCAAGGCAGTCTGCTCTTGACGTGACTTATAACGCTCTGGTCGAGGTATTCCTTGTCGGATCCGTCCATGATACCGGCCATTCTCTCGATATCCTCTGTAGTTTCTTCTTCGATTACGTCCAGGATGTCATCGACTGTGATGATACCTACGAGTCTGTTCTCCTTGTCAACTACAGGTATTGCCAGGAAGCCGTACTTGGTGAAGTATTCGGCTACTTCTTCCTGGTCATCGTATACATTAACGTATACGTAGTCTTCATTCATCAGCTCGCTGACTTTAGTATCGTCGTCGGCAAGTACGAGCGCTCTCAGGGAAACGATACCCCTGAGTTCTCTGCCGCCTGTTTTAACGTAACATGTATATACAGTCTCACTATCGAGGGCTTCCCTCTTGATGTGAGCCATAGCTTCGCCTACTGTCATGGTTTCCTGAAGACTTATATAGTCAGGTGTCATCAGGCTTCCTGCACATGTGTCAGGATAGTTAAGGAAGGTATTGATAAGCTTTCGTTCTTCCTTAGGTGTGCTGGCAAGGATCTTATCTACTATATTGGCCGGGAGTTCTTCGAGCACGTCGATCATATCGTCGAAGTCCATCTCCTGAATGATGTAGGAGATTTCTCGATCGGTTATCCCCTCAACGATGAGGAGCTGGTCGTCGGTAGGAAGATATGAGAATACTTCTACAGAAACGTCCTTAGGTAACATCCTGAATAAGATGATAGTTTTCTCAA
Organism: Bacillota bacterium; assembly: GCA_030529015.1. GTDB lineage: Bacteria > Bacillota > Clostridia > Peptostreptococcales > Anaerovoracaceae > Lentihominibacter. Next base: position 13,691 of record JAUMXT010000027.1, read on the forward strand.
GGCCCTGTTCGTCCAGTACTTCTTCGAGAATTTCGCCAATATCTACTTCATTATGTTTCAGGATCTCATCTCTCGCTTTAAAATAAGATTTCTCTTCGAGCAGCTCAATAATATTCTCAATGTCTTCATCAAAAATCTGCTCTTTAGTGTCAATGTCCATAGCATCCATCATTTCCATATTGTCTGTCATGATATTGCCTCCTTTCTCAAAATTTCGTTCCTTTTCAGTATATCAAATTTCCTCGATAAATCCAAATGTTTTATTCCCTATAATGCATTTATCAGAAAATTTCAACTTTCCCTCAAAACAAGGGAATTCCATTGACTGTAAATATGTGGAGTGATATATTTAAAGCAAGTGGGCATTACAAACTTAACTTAAATATATTTTTAAAAAGAGGAGAAATGAAAATGTCAAATTATGTAGAAAGAGTCATTGAACTCTGCAAGCAGAACAACCCTGGCGAAGTAGAATTCCATCAGTGTGTAGAAGAAGTACTCGAGTCACTGGCTCCTGTATGTGAAAAGCACCCTGAATACGAAGAAGCTGCTCTTCTGGAAAGATTAGTAGAACCTGAAAGAGGAATCACTTTCAGAGTAGTATGGGTTGACGATGCTGGTAAAGTACAGGTTAACAAGGGCTACAGATATCAGTTCAACAGCGCTATCGGACCTTACAAAGGCGGTCTGAGATTCGCTCCAAACGTATACCCTGGAATCATCAAGTTCCTCGGATTCGAACAGATCTTCAAGAACTCACTGACTGGTCTGCCTATCGGCGGCGGTAAGGGTGGTTCAGACTTCGATCCTAACGGTAAGTCAGATGCAGAAGTAATGAGATTCTGCCAGGCATTCATGACTGAACTGTTCAGACACATCGGACCTTACACTGACGTTCCTGCAGGAGACCTGGGCGTTGGCGCTAGAGAAATCGGTTACCTCTTCGGACAGTACAAGAGAATCGTTGACAGATACGAAGGCGTTCTGACAGGTAAAGGCCTGCAGTACGGCGGACTGCTGGGAAGAGCTGAAGCTACCGGATTCGGTATCGTATGGTATGCTGAAGAAATGCTGAAGGCTAACGGCGAAGAAATGGCTGGAAAGAACGTAGTAATCTCAGGTTTCGGTAACGTTGCTTGGGGTGCTGCTTGGAAACTGCAGCAGTTAGGCGCTAAGACAGTTGCATTCTCAGGTCCGGACGGATACATCTACGATCCAAACGGAATCAACACTGACGAAAAGGTTGCATACTTCCTCGAACTGAGATCATCAGGAAAGAACATCTGCGCACCTTACGCAGAAAAGTTCCCGGAAGCTACTTTCGTTCCTGGAAAGAAGCCTTGGAATGTTGCTGAAGATTTCGGTGTTAAGGTTGACCTGTTCATCCCTTGCGCTATGCAGAATGACGTAAGAATGGAAGACGCTCAGAACATCGTTAAGTCAGGCGCTAAGTTCTACTGCGAAGGAGCTAACATGCCTACAACTAACGACGCTCTCGTATACCTGATGAAGGAAATGACAGCTGTAGGTCCTGCTAAGGCTGCTAACGCAGGTGGCGTTGCTTGCTCATGCATCGAAATGGGTCAGAACTCAGGACACACTGTATATCAGCACGAAGACGTTTATGCTCAGCTGCACACAATCATGAAGAACATCTACAATGCATGTGCTAAGGCTGGCGAAACTTACTACAACGATAAGAACGCTCTGGTACAGGGTGCTAACATCGCTGGTTTCGAAAAGGTTGCTGAAGCTATGATGGCTCAGGGCTTAGTATAAACAATACATAGTTTAGACTAGTATAAATGCAATAAAAGACCGATACATTCGTATCGGTCTTTTTTATTTCGGTTATTATTAGGGCAATGCGTGTTTTCTGTGTTAAGAGTTTCAGGTGTTGCGTGTTTCTTCTGCTACTAGTCTCACGTACTACGTGTTTTTCCAACTACGAGTTTCTTGAAATCGAAGCGTGCTAGCAATATCTGGGAGAAT
>JAUMXT010000028.1 GCA_030529015.1 Bacillota bacterium
AAAAACGGAAAAATCGTCATAGGTCCTGCCGGCGAAAACCTAGTAAGATATGCTTCTGTTGTAAGCAACGAAAGACTTGCGGGCCGAGGTGGCGTCGGTGCTGTTATGGGGTTCAAAAACCTTAAAGCAGTAACGGTATCGGGAAATCATAACGTGCATCTTTATAAAGAAGATTCCTTCAAAAAACTCAATAAAAGCTGGTTCAAATACCTTAAAAAACATCCTCTTACAGGCGATCAGCTGCCTAGACTGGGAACTGCAGGACTCGTATCCACAATGCAGATGAGAGGTCAGCTCAGTACTAAGAACTACACTTACGGACAATATGACGATTTTGAAAAGGTCAACGGAGAAACCCTGGCTGAAGAATTCAACATTGTAAACAAGGGCTGTCTCACATGCCCTATCAAATGCGCAAGGACCGTTGAAGTTAACGGCAAAGCCGTTAAGGGCCCTGAACTTGAAACTTTGGGTCTTCTCGGCGGAGGCATCTTAAACAGCGATCTTTCGCTGATAAATAAATGGAATTACGAACTCGACGAACTTGGTATGGACACCATATCTGCAGCAAGCACACTCGCATATGCTATGGAGGCCAATGAAAAAGGGCTTTGGGATAACGGGCTTGCCTTTGGCGAAACTTCCGTCATCTCACAAGTTTGGGATGATATAGCACACAGACGCGGTCTCGGCGATGAGCTGGCCAACGGTTCAAAATGGCTTTCCGAAAAATACGGTGGCAAAGAATTCGCCATCCATTCGAAAGGTCTTGAACTTGCCGCATACGAACCTCGAAGGACTGTGGGACTTGGTCTTGGATATGCTGTTTCCAACAGAGGAGGGTGCCATATCAACGGAGGATATATGGTTCTCGTTGAAGGTCTCAGCCTTAATGTCGACCAACAAAATCCTCACGGCAAACCTGACTTTGCTATAGTGTTCCAGGATCTGATGGAGGCCGTATCTTCATGCGGACAATGCCTGTTTACGACTTACGCATTCTTCCCGCCTCCGATCATCAGCAATCCTAACAGTTGGTATACTAAAGCCTTCTGCGCTGCCGTGCCGTTTATGGGCGCACCGCTCAGACTGCTGAATACATTCCCTAATGTTGTATGCTTCCACCTGCCGGTTATATTTAATCAGTCCAAGGCACTGCATCTGATAACAGGTATGCCTGTGACCTTCGGCTCATTCTTTAAGGCCGGTAAGCGAGGATATACTCTGGAAAGATATATAAATACAAGATTTGGCGTAGACAGAAGCGCCGACACCCTGCCAAAGAGGCTTACTGACGTTCCTCAAATCCCGGGAGACGATTCAACACGCATTCCTTTGGAAAAGATGAAAAACGTTTATTATAAGGCCAGAGGCTGGGATAAAAACGGAGTGCCTAAGAAAAAGACGCTTCGTAAGCTCGGCATAATTAAAAAGTGAGGTGAAGAAAATGGTCTCCATCAAACTATTTGGTACTTTAAGGTTAAAGACGGGCTGCAAAGGGCTTGAAGCTGATGTTTCCACTGTTGCCGAAGCCTGCGAATTGCTGGCAGGCGAAACCGGAATGTCGGCAAAAGATTTCCGTAAATGCATCATCGTTATAAACGGTACTCAAAGCAAACCAAACGCCGCTTTACAAGAAGGCGACGAGCTTGCATTTTTCTCACCGTCAGGAGGTGGCTGATAATGACATACAAAATCACTGACGCCTGCATCGGCTGTACGCTTTGCGCTAAACAGTGCCCTGTAGGAGCCATTACCGGAGAAACTAAATCACAACACACTGTCGATCCCGACAAATGCATCGATTGCGGACTTTGCGGCAAATTATGCCCGAAGGAAGCCATCATCGATAACCTAGGACTCACGGCAAAGAAGATCCCTAAATCAGAATGGGAGAAACCTTATATAGATAAGCAGACTTGCGCAGGCTGTAGTGTATGTGTAGAAAACTGCCCTGCCGGGTGCCTCGAAATTGAGGACGCTAAATTCCACGGCGATATCAACACAGTAGCTGTATTGAGCGATCCGGCAAGCTGTATAGATTGCCGCATATGTGCCGATGTTTGCCCTATAGACGCTATCAGCTTCGGTGATTCCGATGAAAATGCCAAGGACAGCTTCTCGCTTTATAAGGCTTACTGCCGCGTTTATCAAGGTGTTTTCAAAATCGGCATGTACGCTATTCCTTGGGGTATGCCTGAGGTCATGGAGGGTCCCGGTTCTATCGAAAAGCTCCCTGCTTTGATCCGTGAAAAGGGCTTCGACAATGTCCTTGTAGTTACCGATAAAGGCCTTATGGGACTTGGTCTTCTGGACAGCATGTTCAAAGAAATGGATGTAAATGGCGTTAAGTATACCATTTACGACGGAATCCAGCCAAACCCTACAGATATCAACGTTAAGGAAGGTGCCGAACTTTACAAAACCAACGGTTGTCAAGCTATCGTTGCTTTCGGTGGCGGTTCTCCTATGGACTGCTCTAAGGCTATAGGTGCATCTCTTGTTAAGAAAGGCAAGACAGTAGAACAAATGCAAGGTCTCTTCAAGGTTCTTCACAGAATACCGCGCATCTTCGCTGTTCCGACAACATCCGGCACAGGATCGGAAACTACGGTTGCCGCTGTTATAACAAACTCTGCAACTCACCACAAGGCATCAATGAACGACACATCGCTTATGCCGAAGTATGCTGTGCTTGACCCTACTCTGACTGCAGGGCTTCCACCTAAGGTAACTTCAACCACAGGAATGGATGCACTCTGCCACGCTGTTGAGGCTTATACTAACAACACCTATAACAGTAAGCTTGAAAAGGACTTCTGCGAAAAAGCGGTCAAGCTTATATACGAAAACCTGTATAAAGCATATTGCGACGGCTCCGACCTTGAGGCGCGAGCCAATATGCAAAAGGCATCATTCTACGCAGGAAGAGCTTTCACTCGCGGATGCGTTGGCTATGTTCATGCCATAGGTCATACTCTTGGCGGACTTTACGGTACTCCGCATGGTCTTGTTATGTCCGTACTCCTGCCTCATGTTATGCGTCAATTCGGTCCGGCTGCACACGAAAAACTGGCAAGACTGGCTGATGTATGTGGCATGGAAGGTAATAACAATGCCGAAAAAGCTGAAGCTTTTATCTCATGGATGGAAGATTTAAAGGTCAAGATGGATATACCTGAAAAACTCGATGTTATACAGGATAAGGATATCCCTCAGATAATAAAATGGGCCAAGAAGGAAGCCAATCCGCTCTACCCTGTACCTGATATCTGGGACGATAAGGACTTCAGAAGGCTTATAGAAAAGATTCGCGCATAATAGTGCGCTTTGCAAAAAATAAATAAGAGCTCTGCAAATTTTGCAGAGCTCTTTTATATCGGCTTTTTTGATTTTATTCTACTATTCGTCTAACTGTTGTTATCTGGCCGCAGCTATGTACTCCTCCGATTTTGATACCGCCTTTAGGAGTTGATGCATGTACCATTTTACCGCCGCCTATGTATATACCAATGTGTCCGCTGTAGCAGATCAGGTCGCCTGCCTTAGCTTCTGCCAGGGAAACACCCTTGCCGCAGTATGACTGCGGACCTACAGTTCTAGGAAGCGATATACCGTGTCTTCCGTAGATCGCCATTACGAAACCTGAGCAGTCAGCGCCTTTTTCAGGGCTTGTTCCACCGTATTTGTACGGATTTCCTATGAATCTGCAGGCATATCTTGCGATTGCCGCACCATCTCCGCTGCCCATTACTTGTCCGCTGTAATCCGCCCAAAGAGTATCCTTAGGTCTTTCTTTAGTTCCCTTGTATATAACAGTATCTACAGGATCGTTGACTACTGCAGTGTTTACTACTGATGATGTTAAAACCTTGCCGTTTACACTGGTAACTTCATTGGTTACGATCTGGTCACCTGATTTACCCTTACTCTTGACTTTAGTATCGCCTTCGTACATGTCGTCATCATCTTCGTACACTTTGCCGGCTTTCACTTCATCGAGAGTACCTTTTTGTGCATTGATTGTTACTGAAAACAGCGGATTTTCTGAATCGTTTGCCACTAAGACGTAGTCTACAGCTTCCTCTTCTGTCAGCACTACAGGAGCTTCTTCGTTTCTCTTAAGCTTCTTGTCATCAACGGTAAGCTTCTTGTCAACAGTGATGGAATTGATCTGCGCGCCTTCAGGCGAATACTCATCAATTACTGTCTCTATAACATTTTCTGCAGTTTCGGCATCCCCTACCAGGAACAGTTCCTCGTCTCCTGCTTTGACAACGTAAGGATCGTAAACCTTAGTCCCGTCAGAATATGCAGCACTAGGCACTGTAAGTCCATACACCATCATAGCAGCTACAGACAATACAGCTACACACCCTACGCATACTTTTATTACTTTGGTTTTTACAACATTATTCATAATCATTAGCCTTTATAACAGTTATAACGTATTAAGGTTGTATTCTTCAGCCAGCTTTTTAAAAGCAGGCAGTGAATTCTCAATAGTTTCGTGAGATACGCAGTAAGCAAGTCTCACATATCCCGGAGCTTTGAACGAAGCCCCGTTTACCATCAGGATATTATATTTCTTAGCAGCATTACAGAATTCTCCGGCGTCTTCAACCGGTGACTTCAGGAACAGATAGAAGGCGCCCTGAGGCATTACGCACTCAAATCCGCATTCCTTAAGTCCGTTGTACAAAGTCTTCCTGTTTCTGTCGTAATATTCCAGGTTTACCTTGGAATCTATACAGCGAGCCACCAGCTTCTGCTGGATGGAAGGCGCATTTACCGCACCGCTGATACGGTTAACTGCAGTTACGGTTTCAAACACGAATTCACTATCCTCCATGTCAGGCGGTACTACCAGATATCCTATACGGTCTCCCGGCAGCGACAGTGATTTGCTGTATGAATATACGACGAAAGTATTGTCATAATACTTAGTGATATACGGAACCTTTATGCCGTCATATGCCAGCTCTCTGTAAGGTTCGTCTGAAATCAGGAAAATAGCTCTGTCGTATTCCTTCTGCTTCTTCTCAAGCACTTCCGCTATACCCTTTATCACTTCTTCCGAATATACGACTCCAGTCGGGTTATGCGGTGTATTGATCAGTACTGCTCTTGTTTTTTCTGTTATGCATTCTTCAAGACGCTTCATATCAGGAAGGAAGTTCTCGTCAGTTTGACAAGGCACAACAACTCCGTCGGCATTGTTTACATACCAGTTATATTCCAGGAAATACGGTGCGAATATTACAACCTCTTCTCCCGGGTTTACTACAGTTTTAAGGGCGATGTTCAAAGCGCTCGCCGCTCCTACTGTCATAAGTATGTTGTTCTTGCCAAAGCTTGTTCCGTGAAGTTTGTTTAAGTGTTCTGCTATAGTTGCTCTCACATCTTCATAGCCTGCATTTGACATGTAGCCGTGAAGCTCCATCACAGGAGTCTCGTCAACTATATCCTTAATGGCCTTGCTGATTTCCTCAGGCACCGGTGCATCGGGATTTCCCAGACTGAAGTCGAATACCTTATCTTTACCATATTCGGCACGTAGTCTGTTGCCTTCTTCAAACATCATTCTTACTGCTGAGTTGTTAGCCATCAAAGGCTTTAATCTTTCTGATATCATAATCTACGCCTCTTATATTGTGTCGGTTTATTTCTCGATCTTGTCTACTCCCATGTAAGGTCTCAGAGCTTCAGGGATCACTACCGATCCATCTGCCTGCTGATAGTTTTCGAGAATAGCCGCTACTGTTCTTCCTACTGCCAGACCTGAGCCGTTAAGAGTGTGAACGAATTCAGGCTTGCCTTTTTCTGCAGGTCTGAATCTTATACCGGCTCTTCTTGCCTGGTAACTTTCAAAATTACTGCAGGATGAGATTTCAACGTATCTGCCGTAGCTTGGCATCCATACTTCGATATCATATGTCATCGCTGATGAGAAACCTAAATCTCCTGTAGCAAGTCTTACTACTCTATATGGGATTTCCAGCTTCTGCAGAACCTTTTCTGCCGCAGCAGTCAGTGATTCCAGCTCATCGTATGAAGTTTCAGGCTTAACGAATTTAACCAGTTCTACCTTGTTGAACTGATGCTGTCTGATAAGGCCTCTTGTATCTCTTCCTGCTGAGCCGGCTTCTGCTCTGAAGCAAGGTGTATATGCAGTGTAGTAAACAGGCAGTTCATCTTCACTCATGATTTCCTGAGCTCTCAGGTTAGTAACAGGAACTTCTGCTGTAGGAACCAGGAAGAAGTCCTTCTGAGGAATGTAGAACATGTCTTCTTCAAACTTAGGAAGCTGACCTGTTCCTGTCATCGCATCTCTGTTTACCATGAAAGGTGGCAGGATTTCTGTAAATCCGTGTTCTTCAGTGTGAAGATTCAGCATGAAGTTTATAACTGCTCTTTCAAGTCTTGCTCCAAGGCCCTTATATACAGTAAATCTTGCGCCTGAAATTTTAGCTGCTCTTTCGAAATCGAGGATGTCAAGATCTGTACCTACATCCCAGTGAGCCTTCTGTTCGAAATCGAATTCTCTAGGTTCTCCCCACTTTCTGATTTCAACGTTATCGCTGTCATCTTCACCGATCTGAACATCCGGATTTGGAGTGTTAGGCACGTTGAGAAGTGCATCCTGAAGCTTAGTTTCAACTTCGCTTACCTGTGCATCGAGAACCTTGATTTCTTCTGACAGCTTCTTCATTTCAGCCATCAGTTCAGTAGTGTCTTCTCCGGCTTTCTTCAACTTAGGAATTTCCTTTGATTTAACGCTCTGCTGATTCTTCATCTGCTCTACTTCCGCTAAGAGAGCACGTCTCTTCTTGTCATACTCCAGCACATCGTCTAATCCAAAATCGCCCTTGCATCTTCTTTCTACCGCCGCTTTGACGTTGTCAAAATCTTCTCTAATTCTCTTGATGTCTAACATTGATTTACTCCTCCGCCTATTTAAAATAAGTTCTTCTTATAAGTTATGTACAGTTCCGTAAGCTGCTGAACCTTCTCCTGCATCTCGATCTGAAGTTCGGATGCCTTGTCATAGTCACCTTCATCCAGTGCAATTTTCACCTGAGTGAGCAAGCAGTAATCGTCCAGCGTATCTCTGCCAAGTCTGTTTCTCAAACGCTGAATCTTTTCCCAGTTATTTCTGTCAAAGTCAACACAGTCAAGGTCATCATGCGCCTTGCTGCATGCTCTGATAAGATCCATCGTGTCAGGAATGATTCTGTTGTGGAGTTCTGTTGCCCACTGATCCAGAATAGCTTCCTTATATGATTCCAATGCAATTTCTGTCATTACATCGTCGCGTTTAAATATATCCAACTTTTCAGGATATTTTTCAAAGGCCTGTATATTCTCCCAAACAGTTCTCGGTGCCTTGCCGAATACCTGGTCTCTTTCTTCCTGAGTATACTCGTCAAACACATCTTTTTCACTTCTGTATATTCTATCTTTATCTAAGTAGAAGTCTTCTTCACCATACCCCTTAGATATTGATTTTTCAAGCTCTTCAGGAGTCTTGCTGTGTTCGAGCGCTTCTTTGATGCCGTCCAGCATCGCCATGTATGAGGCTGCTATTACGAGATATGTATTACTCTTAGGGTTAGGTGATCTCAGCTCGAATCTCGTCGCCATAGGATTTCCTACTTCCCTTACGAGGCCCACAAGTACAGTTCTGTTTCTTGACGGCAGCTTAGCGCTGTGTCCAAGAGATGTTACCGTACATACCGGTGCTTCATAACCCGGCTTAAGTCTGTTTAGTGAATCGTTAGTCGAGCTTACGAAAGGATTGATAACGTCATAGTTCTTAAGAAGACCCATAAGCGCTCCGAATCCTATCGGACTCATGAACTGATTTTCTGCATCCGAAGGTGCGAAAAGGTTCACTCTTCTGCCGTCTTTAAGTTTGGCGGCCACACCCATGTGGGTATGTTCTCCGTTTCCTGCTACGCCCTCAATAGGCTTCGCGAGGAAAGTTACTTCCAGTCCATATGTTCTGAAAATATCTCTTATTACATATTTTATCTGATTTTCATTGTCGGCTGCTTGAACGGCTGATGAATATTTCCAGTCGATTTCAAGCTGTTCCATAACGTGATCGTAATTACCTGAATTACCGAGTCTTGCCTTAACCCCGCCTACTTCCTTGTGGGCCATTTCCATCTCGAAACCATACTTCTGGAGCACAAGCATTACTTCTTCAAGCGCCGTTCTTACAGGACCTGTAGTTCTCTTCCAGTACTGTTCCTTCAGCATCTGAGCCGTTGACAACTGCTCTCTGTCGGCATCGTCATCCGGAGTCTTTACCCAGAATTCCAATTCTGTAGCCGCTGTTATAACAAGTTCTTCTATATCATCTACGCTATCAGCGTCGATATAGTCAAATACGTATGGATTTTCATTAAGCAATTCCATAAGATCCTGCTTAAAATTGTAGATGGCATCTCTGAGAATAACTCTTGAGCCTACTCGCTCCGAATCGTTGTGAACAAGCGATGATGGGATTCTGAGAGTTCCTATAGGAAGCCCTGTATATGGATCCGGATAATTGAAGTTGTGGTCAACAAACCAGTTAACTGTAGTGTCAGGAATGATGTCTACCTTAGCATTGTTGAGCTTCGCGATTTTCGGAAGCACTACGCTGGATCCGTCAGTCTGCACTCCTGATTTAAGAAAACCTTCGATATCCTTAAGAAATTCTTCAACAGGGATTTTCTCATCTGTATCATGCCCACCAACGTCGATTCCCACAAGTGACACAAATTTGACCTCAGGATGTTCTTCCAGTGCCTTTTTTATGTCCTCCGGCGAATGCTTATCCGCAGGCAGTGTATAGAGCATTTTGTTTAAATCATACGATAACATACATATCTCCTTAAGATTTTGCCATTTGCTTAAATGTTCAATTTGTAAGCAGAAAAGAAGTCAGAACATTCCCGTATCGTAGATGTCTCGGGAATGTTCTGAGTAATTACATTATTAGTTTAACATATTCAGGTATCTTTCCAGTTCCTCAAGGTACTGTCCGTACTTAGCCCAGTCGCCATCCTTCTGTGCTGCTTCCGCATTATCGAAGGCTTCCTGCGCCTTTGCAATTATTTCAGTCTGGCTTAAGTCCTTATCGCTTCCGCCGGAAGAAGCTTCTTCCTTGCTTCCTGCGCTTTCCTCAGCACTTCCGTCTCCGAACATTGAATTGAGAGCTTCAGCAAGAGTTTCTTCGTAAGCGATTCTGTCACCGTAAACTACGATTACTCTCTTAACTTCCGGAATACTTGAATTTGTTGCTTCCAGATATACCGGTTCGATATAGAGCAATGAATCTTCGATAGGAACGATGAACAAGTTACCTCTGCTGTAGCTTGATCCGGACGAGTTCCACAGTGAGAATTCCTTAGAAATCTCTGTATTCTGGTCGATCTGAGCTTCTACCTGCATAGGACCGTAAACAGTCTTACTCTTAGGCATCTGATACAGCACCAGCTTACCGTAATGTTCGCCGTCACTTCTTGCTACCAGCAGACCCATCAGGTTTTTCTTATCCTTAGGTGTGAACGGAATAGTATTTACAAACTCTGCACTCTTTTCACCAGGAAGCTTCATGATGTAGTAGTTAGGAGTCATCTTCTGTTCCTTAGTTCCGTATATTTCACTTGCGATTTCCCAGAGGTCTTCGTTCTGGTAGAATACCTTCACGTCATTCATGTGATATCTCTGGTATACCTGTGCCTGAATGTTCAGCAGCATATTAGGATATCTGATATGCGCCTTGATTCCTTCAGGCATTTCATCAAGATCCTTGAACAGGTCAGGGTATATCTTCTTGAATGTCTGTGCGATAGGATCTTCTTCATCTACGATATAGTAGCTTGTTGTTCCGTCATAAGCATCAATTACTACCTTTACAGAGTTTCTGATGTAGTTAGTAGTGTAATCCGGTGAATATGGTTCGGAATAAGGATACATTGATGTATAAGTATATGCATCGATGATCCAGTAAAGCTTGCCGTTATCTGTGATCATGTAAGGATCGCTGTCATATTCCAGGTAAGGCATTATCTGCTTTACTCTGTGTTCAATGTTTCTGTTGATTACGATTCTTGAGTCGCTCTTAATGTTGCTGGATACAAGCAGCTTAAGGCTCTGTTCTCTAACCGCGAACATGAATCTGTTAACAAGGCCCAGCTTGATTCCTGCGTCGCCTTCATACTTAGTGTACTTATTGCTGTTTCCGTCAGGATAGTCAAATTCTTCTTCTGAAGTGTTTACGAGAATGTAGTTGTTAGTCAGCTCACCGAAGTAAACTTCAGGCTGAGTGATCCTGATTTCTTCAACATTTGACTGAGGAGGGATTCCTCCGATAAGTACGTCAGGCTGACCACTTGCAGTAATCTTGTCTACTCTTGAAAGAGTAACACCGTACCCGTGAGTATACTTCAGGTGCTTGTTGAGCCAGGTATCACTGATCTTTTCTTCATCGATTTCTCTGGCTGACAAGTAAGTCTGTGTATATTCTCCGTTGATGTTATATCTGTCAACGTCTACGTCATTAAATGAGTAGTACTGTCTGATACTTTCTGTCTGGTTGTAGAAAGTCTTGGTAGGTGTGTAGTCGTTGATTCTGATGTTTGAAATAGTTTCATCGTTATTTGCGATGTCTTCGCTTGACAAGTCTTCAGTAGCCTTAAAGCTCTTCATGTCAACGTTGCTGAGATCATACGCATACTGAGTGTACTCGATATTTCTTTCGAGGTACTTGCTTTCCTTGTTGATTTCATCCGGTGTTACAACCAGGTTCTGAACAAGGATCGTTGCTCCTGTGCCGCCAAGACCGATAACGAGCATTATGATCGGAACTATGATAGCAGGCTTGAGCTTTCTCTTAGTGATTCCAACTACGAATCCGGCAGCCGCAATTAATGCGAGCACCATGATTGCTCTGTAAACCCACAGCGTGATATTTACGTCTGTAAATCCTGCACCATATACTGCGCCTGTGCTTCCGAACAGCAAGCTGTACTGCTTCAGGAAGAAGTTTACAGCTACCATAATGAAGAACAGAACGCCTACGATAATCAGCTGCTTTTCTGCGATTGAAATCAGCATCTTGAAGTTCTGATCGTCAAACTGCTTCTTTGGCTTAGGTTTTCTGTTGAATGTATTGTTCTTACCAAACTGTTCAGTGAACTTACCGAACATATCGTTGATTCCGCCAAATCCCTGACCGAAACCACCGTTGTTAAAGCCGCTTCCGTCATATCTGTCTTCATCCGGCTCAGGTTCAGGTTCACTCTGCTCTGCTTCTTCGAATATCTGAGGAGTTCTCATAGAGAGCAGGACTGTGTAGTAAAGTACTGTAAGTATCGCGAATGCAATAAGCAGTAAGAGAATCAGTTCATTGGCTGACTCTATGAATCCCAGCTTAAATACATAGAACGATATATCGTTGTCATACAGCGGATCCTTAATGCCGAACTCACTACTGTTGGCAAACTGCAGGAACTGGAACCACATCTTAGTAACGGCGAAGTAAGTAGTTACGCCACCGTAAATAGCAGCCAGACCCCATGATATCAGGTTAAGTCTTCCGTGGTTGACTTCCTCGTTGGAAACAACCTTCTTAAAATATCCTCTCTTGAGGAATTTCAGATATACATACGCCAAGAAAGTAACGACTATAAATACCGGTATACCTATCTTCAGCTGAGTGAACAGCTTAGTGAGGAATACTGATACATAATCCAGTTCCTTGAACCATAAGAAATCTGTCAGAAATCCAATAAGCATTACAAACAGAAGTAATACTAACAGTACAACTATTATTCCGCCTTTTATGCCTAGTCTTCTCTTCTTTTTCTCTTTTTCCAAAACGTTCCTCCTTTATACTACATAGCAAGCTGCCATTTTCATAACGAACTTGCTCTCAGGATACATAGAGTATACCTTCTCTGTAGTAGTATCCCCTATAGTTTCCCTAACCCATACGTAATAATTCGTTCCGGCCTGTCTGATTTCGCCAATTTCCAGCTTCTTAAATTCGCCGGACATCTTTTCCCCTTTAAGCTTAGTAACATCCTTGTATAAAGATTTCTCTTTATCTATCATGTTCAAAATCGCTTCGTTCTCATTGTTTCTATATTCAACCATCTGAGCTTCATAAGCGATTATCTGGCCTATGACCTGCTCGTCGTAATAGACAGGGCTGTTATCATCTTCTCTGCCCCACTCAACAACGGTCATAGGCGTTGATAGGACCAAGTCTGATATTTTGCCGTCAGTATCTTGGTCATATGCCAAGTCTGAACTGTATACGATGTTTTGAATATTTCCGTTAATGTTCTTATCCTTCTGAGCGTCTATCAATTCTGTTTTATCTTCCATCGGCTCTGTTCTCACCTGAGCGGCGATAACGCTGTATTCAGTGTCTTCACCTGTGATCAGCTGAATAACCTTGTTGAGCTGGTTGTCGATAAATTCTGCTGCCTTACTCTGTGGAGCCAGGAATCTGATTCCCATTCCCACAACTTCTACAGCCAGGACAACGATGAGGATTGCGAGTATTATTTTGAGAACGATTCTTCCCTTGCCGCCTTCTTCTTCATCGTCATCGTACTCTTCTTCATAATCGCTCTTAGCTTTCTTTCCTGCCGCCTTTGCTTCCTTAGCTCTTTCCTTTTCGAGACGCTTCTGTTCTTTAGCTCTCTGCTTCTTTTCTTTCTTGGAAAGTTCTTCTCCTTCTCCGTAGAAACCATCTTCGTAGAAATCTCCTGCAGGCTCAGGCTGATTGTTCTGTGCTACGATATCGTTTCCGTAGCTATCAAAATCGTTTGCAGGTAATGTATCAAAGCTTTCGCTCTGTGGCATTAATACTGTGTCTTCAAGACCCGGTTTGGCTTCCGGTTCTTCTGTAGGTAATTCTTCCGGAACATCAAACAGCTCAGGTAATTCTTCCGGCATTGGTTGTTCTTCTGCTAAAGGCAGATCTTCAAACTGACTAAGCAGTTCTTCCAGGTCGTCTGCCGGCTGCATAGGTTCCTTGAAATCTATCGGCTGCGGTTCGTGTTCAACTTCTGCAACTGCATCTAAGCTGTTGAAGAATTCATCATCATCAACCGGTGCCGGTGCAGGCTTGGCATCTGCTACTCTTGTAGGTTCATTGATACCTGCTACGATGTCAGCCTTCTTGATTACTCTTGTTCTCGCTATTTCATCTGAAGAGAGCATTGTTTCTCTTCCTGTAACGAGCTTTTCGTTAGTGTTCTCTTCTTCCAGATCCATGTCAGCAAAGAATGCATCTCTTGCCTTGGCCATTTCGTTGATCTGGTTTCTTGTAGCCATATGTGCATCAGATGCATCTCTGTTAGCTGCTACTCCCAGCGCACCTGCTGCGCCTGCTCCTCTTAAACCTGCTACTGCAGCTCTGATCTTCGCTTCTTCCTGTTCACGAAGTCTTGCAGTCTGCTCGAGCACCTTGCGTGCTTCTTCCTGAGCAACTACGCGGTCTGCTTCCTGTGCAAGTAATCTTCTCTTTTCTTCAAGCTGCTTCTGAGCTTCTTCAGCTGCCAGTCTTTTCTTTTCCTGTTCGTTTTTAAACTGAGCTTCTGCCTCTGCTGCCAAGCGTGCTTCCTGCTGCGCTCTGATCTTTGCAGCTTCCTGTGCCGCCTTAAGATCTGCTTCAGCCTTAAGTCTTGCCTCTTCTTCTGCGGCAAGTCTTGCTTCTTCTGCGGCTCTGATTCTTGCCGCTTCTGCAGCTCTTGCTTCTTCTTCAGCCTTACGTCTTGCTATTTCTTCAAGGCGTGCAGCTTCTGCTTCAGCCTTAGCTCTCGCCTCTGCCTCTGCTCTCTTCTGAGCTTCCGCCGCTACACGAGCTTCTTCTATCGCTGCAAGGCGAGCTTCTTCTTCAAGACGCTGTGCTTCTCTTGCAGCTTCCTGAGCTTCGATTCTCTGAAGTACATCTGACTCGAATGCCTTTGGCTGATATGGCTTTACTATTCCTTCTTTTTCTAAAAATGCTTCCATGGAAGAATCTGCAGGTCTTGTTTCAAAGCGCTCTGCTGCCAGCTTGTCAGCCTGTGAAATTTCGTGCTCGATAGCATTACCTGATTTCACTCTCTGATATTCGCTGTTGATGAGCTTCTGAAACTCTTCGTTCTTGCTGCTGAATGTATAGAATTTGTCAATTCTTTCTGCAGCACTCATTTCCTGCGGTTCTTTCTTAGGCTCCATAGGTTTGAACAGTTCCTGTTCAAGTTCCTGTCCTGTAACAACCTGTGCCGGTTCCACTCTTCTTGGTGCATCTACTATAGATGCAGGATCTGCATTCCAGTTAAAATTGATTTCTTCTGTTTTTTCAACTAAGTTTCTGTCCGGATACTCCGAAACATTCCACTGGAATTCCTCAAAGATAGGCTTTCTGTAAACTTCTTCGTTTTCGTCGGCTTTCACCGGTTCAGTATGTACGATTGGTTCAGCCGGTTCCGGTTTAGGTGCTTCTGCTACTTGGCTTCCGCAATGACTACAGAATCTTGACCCATCTGCAATCTCACCGCCGCAATTTCTACAATACATAAGTTCCTCCTTCTGGCATTTCTATTCTTTGATCAGCGCTTCCAATTCTTCCGCTGTGTATTTCTTACCGCTACGTCCTGTGTTGTATTCTTCAGGTAGACCGATATCTATTTCAAAATCATCTTCGATTTCAAAATCATTACTGATTTGTGGCTCTTTTTCAGTCTCAAAATCTTCAAACATTTCGAATCCGTCAAGTTCCAGAAAATCAAAGCTTATCTCATCCCCTACATCTTCGATTTCGATGTCATCTTCCTGCGCTTCATTCACTTCGTCCACCTCGCTAATTGCTCCGATGAAACTCATGTTTTCCAGCGTCCTGATAAGCCTGTCCATATTCTCATCTGAAATATCGTTTTTAGTTGTGCTGTTGATCTTGTTACCGTCAGCTAATTCATGCACCACTTCATCAAGTCGTTTTTCAAGCGCCCGTATGCTTTCGTTGCGTTGCTTGGAATCCTTCTTCCAAAACACAAGCACAATTATGAACGCTGTGATTAAGACTGCTACGAATGCAAGAGCTACGGTCATCATCGTTGTCATATTAAACTCCTCTGGTTTTACTATTCTAACAGACTCATTTTTACGCATAGCTTCGCGATTTTATAGCCTTTAATATTATACTATAATGGAATACTAATTTCAAATGTATATGCAAAAAAGGCAGACTATTCTCGTCACATTTGCGAGATATCTGCCCATTTTGCTTCAAAACTTCACAAAACCTTCATTTTTCAATGAAATCGTTAGTTTTTCTCACTCTTTTCGGCTCTGTTTTTCTCTGAGCTGCTTGTCTGCTTCTTAGCCTTATTGCTCTGCTTATTAGTATTGTTTTTCATGTTTTCATCCCTCCTTATTTCTAGTTTGCACTTTCGCACTTTTACTATGTGAGGAAATAAGCGGGATTTAATTTTAAAAAAAATTATTCAACAAGACGAATTTTTCAGTTGACA
Source organism: Bacillota bacterium (assembly GCA_030529015.1). GTDB lineage: Bacteria > Bacillota > Clostridia > Peptostreptococcales > Anaerovoracaceae > Lentihominibacter. The sequence continues at coordinate 15,528 of JAUMXT010000028.1, forward strand.
ACGGCAATCCTAAATGTTACACTTCTATATGTTCGATACGAGCAAAACCGAATATGCACCTTTAGCTCAGCTGGCAGAGCACCTGACTCTTAATCAGGGTGTCCAGGGTTCGAACCCCTGAAGGTGTACCAATAAAAAACAGATACCAAATGG
>JAUMXT010000136.1 GCA_030529015.1 Bacillota bacterium
GCAGGAGCTGATAGGCAGAAACGATGAAGCCTGGCACACAGTAACCGCACTGAACGGCGCCGCATGCGACCCACAGTGACTGGAGTGGGTGAGGGTAGTTGACACTGCCGATACCTTCGATGGTAGTAACCTTGCTGTACTCTTCGACCTTGGCGATTTTTCTCATGCAGGAACGAACCACTTTGCCATCGAGGATGACAGAGCAGGCTCCGCAGGCGCCATAGCCGCAGCCGATCTTCGTGCCGGTAAGGCCGAGACGGCGGATTACGTCGGCAAGGGTATCCTTCTCAGGATCGCAGATGAACATACGGTCAGCGCCGTTGATGTTCAGAGTCATTTTCATTAAATTCATAATTGCCTCCGTTTGATTTTAATTGAATTAACTAATTACTTGCTGAGTAATTTGCCACGTGGGCATTTGTAACAATATTTTAACAATTATTAAGTATAGGTGTCAATAAAGGGGAGGTGAAAAGAAGAATTAAATTGCTGTAAATGCAAAATTAATGTGTCAAAAAACAACAAGCCGGCCTGCGCACTTTTCTATGTAATAATCAGCAAGTAAAAAGTAAACTCAATTAAAACCAAACGAGGCAATAACATAAGTTTTAATTACAATAAAAAAGTGCGCAGACAGGCTTGATACAAATAAAAACATTGTCATTATCAAGTCTCCTTCGCACAATGGCAGGCAACAGAATCGCTTCTGCCACCCTAACGTTCCCGCCGGCAAACGTGTGTCATACGGGAATCGGAGATATTCAGTTGTCAGTGATGATCAACATCATAATTATTTTACTTTGGAACGGCAGTGGTTGTCAACCTAAAAGTAGCTCTCCCTCAATAAACTTACGCGCTTCAGGTGTTTTTGGGGAAGTGAGCATGTCGAAGCATGAACTGTTTTCAATGAGTTTTCCTTCGTGGAGCAGCATAGCTTGATCGCATACGCGCTTTGCCTGTGCCAAATTGTGGGTGATCAGGACTATGGTTGCATAGCTGCTTGCGGAAATAAGCATTTTTTCAATTTCTGCCGTAGTATAGGGATCAACGTTTGCCGTAGGTTCATCTAAAAGCAGAAGTTTTGGTTTAAATGAAAGTGCTCTGGCAAGAGCAACCTTTTGAGTTTCTCCGCCTGAAAGCTTCCAAGATTTTTGTTTCCTGAATTCTGCAAGTCCCAGATCTTCTGAGAGCTCTGTTACTCTTTTTTCTATATCTTCATCGCTGAATCCTCTTAATTTCATTGGATATGCAATGTTTTTTTCTACAGTCGTTGATATGAGATATGGCTTTTGAAAAACCATAGTCACATCAGATTGAGGAAAGTCAGAGGAACTACCGTAATTGACAAACCCCTTGTCTGCATTTTCCAATCCTGCAAGGATCTTGAGCAAAGTGCTTTTTCCGGCACCGTTAGGCCCTATTATAGCAGTTCTGCTGCCGCTTTTGATAAGGCCTTTTTCTATATCCAGGACCTTTCTTCCGTCATAAGACTTCTGCAGTTTTTCAAATGTTATATTCATAAATGATCACCTGCTTTCTCTTTCCTGGAAGTGATAGAGTAATGCTGTGATCACAAATGAAATACACAGCAGTATTATACCTACAGCAACAGCGCGTTCATAATTCCCCATGCCTTTTAGTTGGGAGATGTAAGTAGTCATTACTTGCGTTTTGCCTTTGATGTTGCCGCCTACTATCATAACAGCGCCTACTTCTGAGATGGCTCTGCCGAATCCGGAAATCACAGAAGTTGTTATGCCTACACGCATTTCATATATCAACAGCCACATTCTTTGAAACCTTCCGGCCCCCAGAGTGATACCTAGACTGTTAACTACAGGAGCTTTTTCCTTGACGATGTTATATGTAAGCCCGATGATGATTGGTGTTACCAAGACAATCTGAGCGATAATCATAGCGGGAACGGTGTAATTTAGCTGAAGACTTCCCAACGGTCCTCGTCGCATCAAAATAAGGAATACCGTAAGGCCTGCAATTACAGGCGGTAAACTCATTAATGTGTATATAATCCTCACGATGGCGCCTTTGCCTCTGAACGTCTTCGTGCCTAATAAAATCCCCAGTGGGATACCAATTATTGTCGATATCACCACTGAGGAGAATGAGACATACAGAGACAGGCCAACGATTTCGAATATTTCGGCATCTCCGGCAAATATCAGTCGGAATGCCTCAACAAATCCTTGTCCTATAGTATCCATATATTTAGTATAGCATAAAATCTTATGCGTTTAAACTACTGAGCGTTAGGGATGAAGAGCGGTTCGCCGTATTCTTCAGCACCGTATTCTCCGATCAGAGCCTGAGTTGCTTCTGAAACGATCCATTCCTGGAAAGCTTTAGCGCCTTCGTTATTGATGTTTTCGTTCTTTTCAGGATTTACGCAGATAACGCCATACTGGTTATTGAGAACGCCGCTAGGATCCTTTTCGCAAACGATCTGCAGAGCAGTGTTTCCACCAACGTTGAGCCAAGTAGCTCTGTCTGACAGAGTGTAGCCTGCTTTTTCATCAGTCATTGTGATTACATCGCCCATGCCTGCCGCAGCTTCAACATACCAGTCTCCTGCAGGAGTCAGTTCAGCCTTTTCCCAGATTGACAGTTCTTTCTTGTGTGTGCCTGAATCATCTGCTCTTGAGATGAAAGGAACACCTTCCTGAAGGATGCAAGCGAATGCACGGAGTGCATCGTCAGGAGCCTGTCCTGTAACGTCTGCAGGGTCTTCAGCAGGTCCGATAACAACGAAGTCGTTGTACATAACGTCCATTCTGCCGTCTTCGTCAGCATGTCCGCCTTCTACGTATTCAGCTTCTGAAGCAGGTGAGTGTACGAGAAGCACGTCAGCTTCACCGTTCATACCCATTTCCATAGCTTCACCTGAACCTACGGATACAACGTCAACTTCCCAACCTGTTTCTGCTGTGAATTCAGGCAGAATAGCATCCAGAAGACCGCTGTCCTTAGTACTTGTAGTTGTTGCCAGGATGATAGTTCCTTTAGCTTCAACTGTTTCTTCGTTTCCACATCCTGTGAAAACCACGGTCATGGATAATGCCATTGCCAGAACCATGACCAGAGCTAAAATTCTTTTCTTCATGTTGCCCTCCTAATAAAATTACTTGCTGTTTTCGCTTGATGATATAAAAAAAGAAAGTTATAACATCAAAACGTAAAATTTGTAATATAAAATAAAAAAATTCTTCGGAATGAAGAATTTTATATTACCTGCTTCAATATCATTCCTTTCCAAACACGGGAGGCATGATCGTTTCCGAACATACCCGTCGGCATGTGAATCATAGTTATAAAGCAGAACCGTAGACTTCACATGCTCGGAAGATTATTTATTTGTTATAAATCGATTATATATCATATTAATTTCGTTGTCTAGTTGAAAAAAGTAACAGGATATTGTATAATTTCAATACTAGTAGAAGTAGCAAACAAAATTTAAATAGAACTCCGATTTTCATACGACACTCGCTGCCGATGAAAACGATAGGGCTGCAGGAGCGATCTTGCCGCCTGCCAGTGCGCAAAGGAGAAGCTGACCTCTATGTATTAGGGGTAAGTTCTGCTTTGCTATTTTTTTGCAAAAAAAGTGGAAAGGAAGATTTTTCAGATGAAAAGACTTAAATTCAACAAAGCAAGCTGCATAGGCTGCCAGCTTTGCTCGCAGGTATGCTCAGCATATAAGGAAGGCGAATACATCCCTTCCAAGGC
>JAUMXT010000137.1 GCA_030529015.1 Bacillota bacterium
TATATATAGTTTCTATATTCGTTCCAAGAAAAATTATACACAAAATACAGAAGCAGTCAATATGGATTTATGTATTTTATTGTTCTTTTTGCATAACAAAAGCCTCGACATTATAATCGAGGCTTTCTGTTTACATAATCATGTTTTACGTTGTTTAGTTTTTATCTCCGAAGAACTCACTTCTCAGCATGGACATGAGGTGAAGATCGAAGTATCTACCGTCTTTCTTTGTAGCATTTCGCGCTACACCTTCACTCTTAAAGCCCAGACTTTCATATAAAGTGGATGCTCTCTTATTGCCTGTGTAATAGTCCAGCGTAACTCTTTCCATATGAAGGAAAGTAAAGCAGTACTCAAGCACTTCCGTCATTATTTCTCTGCCTATTCCATTACCCCAAAGCTTGTGGTCTCCAATATAGAACTTAGTTATATCCAAAGAGTCACTGTGTCTGTCTACTCTTGATATATAAATTCTGCCTACCGGCTCCCCGCTCTCTCTGGCAACTATGGTAAAGTCCATCTTCTCCTGACTGAACTTGTTATAGAGTGCTTCTGTAACAACCTGCTCATATGTTCTGTCCTCATCAAAAGAAAGATATTTCGTTACAACAGGATCCACCTCCCACTTGGCAAAATATTCGTAATCGTTAAATTCAGTTTCCCTGATTATGAAGTTCTGGGTTTCCATAGTTATCTCCTTATATATTTTGATTAAAGTTCACGTAAACTCTACATTTAATTTATAAAATATGGTATTATATTGTTGAATTCATTATATTAATAATTCTATCAAGAAACAAGGAGAAATATGAAATATGAAGAAGTTTTTCGTATTTTTTATAGCTGCCACTCTGCTAATATCGACAGTGCTGACAGGATGCGGCTCCTCTGACGAGGACAGACAGGAAGAACTTAACGAATCTCTTGAAAAAACATATGAAGAACTGAGCGCTACATTCTCCGGTTCTACAGGAGAATACGACCTGGTGGCTCAATACCTTCTTTCATGGGCAAGCAAAAATGACATTTCTGTAGTTGCAGATGAATCAAGCTATATGGTTCTTAAAAATCCGGCAACAGAAAACAGCAATGATGCCAAGGGAACAATCCTTCAGTGTACTATAGATACTGAAGCCTGCGGCAACTCACTTCAGAGTCTTGCTATATCATTGGCTTCCCTTTTAGGCCCTCTGGAACATGGAGATATCACTTTAATAGTAACAGAAACTGCAGACGGCGAATTTAGCGGTGCCGCTGCTACAGACAAGAAATTCTTGGCAGACCCTAACTTCATTAATATTCGTCAGAATGATGATGTTGAACTTTATACCTTCGGCTCTTACGAAGCATCCGGTGAAATGACAACATCAATTACAACAGAAGATCCTTACTACTCTAATGCATATGCTATAACAATGCAGATATCAGGACATCACGATCCTTTCAATAAAGATGAAGACTATCCTAACCCTGTAGAAGTTATCGGTAATCTCCTGGCTAATGAGAAGAGTTCGGGACAACTGTTCCAGCTGGCATCTTTCGAGTGCGAAAGCAAGGACGGCTATATACCAACTTCAGCAACTGCTGTAGTTGTTATCGACAGCAACGACATTTCAAGCTTTGAGAAGAAGTTCAGAAGCTCATATAATAATATGAAGAAAAAATTCGAAGCTCTCGAAGACAACTTCGTATATACATTCACCGAAACAGACATGCCGGAAAAAGTTATCTCAAGTGATGTCGGCAACAATATCATAAGTCTTATGTACACCTTAAAGACAGGAACTTATCATCTGGATGAAGAGGACGAAGAAGATACTTCAGATACAGAAGCTACCGAAGAAGAGGCAACAGAAGATGCAGACAAAAAAGATGAAGAAAAGTCGGTCGCTTTAGCAGAAATATCGAACATTTCGACTTCAAACGACAAGTTTACTCTTGAGGCATCATTCAGAGGAACTGACAAGGAAATCATCAACGAACTTTCCGAGTTATATCTGACAACTTCAGGCTTATGCGATATTGACTACAAGAATTCTTCAATAAAGGATACTTGGCCATCTAAGAATAACGAGAAACTGGCAGGATTCTTTATAAATGCTCTCGGTGCTGAAGAAACAGTATTTGAAAGTGATTTAAAGAGCAATGAATGCGACATCTTCTCTTCAAAAGCAAAGCTTAGTATCATCTCATATCAGTGTAACATCCATCACGGAGAAGCTGCACTGTCAAACATCTGTAACTATCTTAAAGGACTTACAGAATAAACAGCATGAAATCAAAAGCGGTACCACTCAATTAAGCGAGTGATACCGCTTCTTTATTTAATCGGTATAAACAAAATTAGATGTTGCCGATGCTAATGTTTTTCCTGTCACTTCATCCCTCGCCAACGCTCTTACTCTGGCAATACGTCTTCCAAGCTGTATTATATTGATTTCGAATATGAAGCTTTCTCCTAAGAATGGTCTTATGAAGCTGACATCCAGATCGGATGTGGCAACTGACTGATGGTCAGAAAATGCTATGACGCTCATACCCATGGCCGTATCAAACATAGCTGCCACTATTCCCCCGTGCACCTCTCCTCTGTGATTCTTTTCCCATTCATATGCTTCATATCTTATATATGCTGTCATACTATCGATATCACAGCTTAACGGATCAGGAGATAGCATCGCATTCATACGACCTTCTTCTGTTTCTATAACCTCTTTTTTTAGCATGCTGTAAACAGCCATTACATCTTCTGATGTCTTCATTTATGTCACCTCCAAGTAATATAGCAAAATTATACCACATAAATCTTGTGAAAATACAGAATATTCTATTTTTCAAGTTGCAACTAGAATATTTTTCTGTTAGAATCCAACTAACAATTTATTTTATTTTCCCTTTTAACTGAGGAGGTTATTATGAGAAAACATTCAAAACTGTTTATTGCACTTATGGCGCTCGTTATGGCGTTCGGACTGACTGCTTGTGGCGGCGGTGAAGCTGAAGAAGCTGCTGCTCCTGAAGTTCCTGAAGCAGTTCAGGAAGTTAAGGCAGAAGCATCAGGCTACGTTGAAGACTATGCTGCTCAGCTTACTGAAGATGGATGGGGCGACCAGTACAAAGCTCTTCTGGATTCAGGTGAAGCCAGAGAATACGCTGACTATGAAGCAATCATGCAGGTTCTGTGGGATGCTAGAGTAGAATGTGGAGCAACATATATCTATGCTATGACTCCATTAGTAGATGAAGCTCTTACATATGATGTAGAAGCTGGTTACGCAGGCGATTTTGCTATCACAGTTGACGGATGCGAAGACCCTGATGACTGGGGCGTAAACTATGGTTGGGAAGTACAGTTCACAGAAGCTTGGGACGGCGCTACTGCAGCAGCTAGATCCGCTTGGATCAACGATGAAGTTGGCGACAACCACGACATCTGCTGGTCAGCATTCGCTCCTGTATATGACAGCGAAGGCACAGTAGTTTGCATCCTGGGTATCGACTACCCTTGCGCTGACGTTCTGAACGATTATCCTGAATGGAACAGAGATATGGAAGAATGGAACGGAATCGAAGAATAATCAGTATTGATTATATAGTGATTCAATAACATGCATTTTAAAACCCGGTCACATGTGAAGGTGTAAAATCAAAGTAGACAATGGTAAAAACCCATTGTCTACTTTTT
>JAUMXT010000029.1 GCA_030529015.1 Bacillota bacterium
ATACCGGCAACATCACGATAGATATAGGCGGTCAGTATAGGAGTGTTGATATTGGGGAAACGATACAGCTGACTCCGACAACTTCAGACGCAACCGATATAACCTGGAAGTCGAGCAACGAAGCAGTAGCGACAGTAGATGAAAACGGTGTTGTTACAGGCAAGAAATTAGGACAGGTGAGGATCACTGCCGCAACAAGTACGGGTAACAAAGATCAAGCATACGTATCGGTCGGATTTTATAACGGAATAGACGTGAAATATTCATCAGGACCTGCAGACTCGAACGGCAAGCTTGGATACGGTGAAATCGACTGGGAATTTGTTAAAGAAACAGGTGTGGATTTCGCGATAATCAGAGCCGGATACGGTCTTTACGGACCTGACAGCGATCCGTACTTTGTTGAAAACATCAAGGGTGCGGTTGAAAACGATATAGATGTGTTGGTTTCTTACGATAGCTATGCAGATACTGAAGAAGAGGCTGTCGCAGATGCGAAGTACCTGGTGAATTACATGAATACTAACGTCGCGGATTATGTAGGGGAACTTGACCTTCCGATAGTGTATAACTTGTTCAAATCAAATGTAGAAGATGTGACAACGCTTAAACAGGTGTCGCTGGCATTTGATAAAGAAATGGAAGCGGCCGGCTATGAAACTATTATAGAACATGGAAAAACTAAGATGTCTGCTATGGAACTTAAGGAAATAACGGATGCCGATATCGGATTATACATGATATATAAGCCGTATTATCCTGACTACAGCGCCAGAATGTACGCGATGAACAATGGCGTGAGATATGATGCTGATATCTGGCAGTATAGAGGAGATGCATATTTTGGAAACGATGGCATAGGTAAGGAAACGACGATGGCGGCGATGTATATGGATAGCATCGATTTAGATGAAGACCCTGTGGAACCGGAAGAGCCCGCTGAACCTTCGGACCCTAAGGATCCCGAAAATGAAAATGCAGCTGACGAAAACGACAGCAGCATAGATACAAGCGACAGCTTCAATATGACAGGCTGTATTATGGTGATGTTGATATCACTGATAATAATGGCAGCAATAGGACGAAGACGTTCCGACTGCTAAATATTTGGCACCCCCTGCCGGAATCGAACCAGCAACTAACCCTTAGGAGGGGCTTGTTATATCCATTTAACTAAGGGGGCGTGCACTAAACATGATAACATATTGACATATTATATTTCAAGCGCTTTGCAGACCTTCTCTGCCAGCGCTTCGTCGGTGCAAAGCTCAGAGTTGTCGAACATAATGTCTGAGGCCGCTTCGTAAAGCGGTAGGCGCAAAGCCTCCATATTACGGAGAGCTTCTGCGTCCTTTGAGAGAGGACGTCCGCCCATAGGCAATAAGTCTATGGGCCTTTTTATGTGCACCATAAGGCTGTTTTGCTTAAGGGCAAAGATGTTTTCGCTGCGGAGAACAGCTCCGCCGCCGGTAGCTATGATAAGCCCCGTCTGCTTACCGAGTTCTTCGGCAACTTGAGATTCGACGTTTCTGAAGCCGGTTTCACCAAGAGTATTGAAAATTTCAGGTATTGTCATACCTGCTTTTTTTATTATTTCGTCATCCATGTCAACAAAACGTTTGCCTGTTCTTTCTGAAAGAATGCGTCCGATAGTGGATTTACCGCATCCCGGCAGTCCGATGAGAGTTATATTTCGCATGTCGGAAATCATTTTATTAATGATTTTCTCGTTTTCGCATTCAAAGGCACCCGGTGTTCCCAGGAAATATCCTGCAGCGGCAGTTGCTTGTGCCACCAGCATCGCAAGTCCGCCTGCAGTTTTGAGACCTGCAGCCTCTGCTTCCATCAGAAGCATTGTCTTAAAAGGATTATATATGACATCGATAACGGCTTCGCAGTTAATAAAATCGGCCAGGTCGATTACTGCCTTAAGGTTATCGGGATAAGTTCCTACAGGCGTAGTGTTTACAATGACATTTACTTTGTCTGCTACCGTAGGAAGCTCATCATATGACAAGTCTCCTGCGCCTGAGCGCGAGACGATATATACTTTTTCTGCACCGTTATCTTCAGCGGCTTTACGAGCCATTAGAGACGTGCCGCCGCTGCCTAGAATCAGAACGGTTCTGCCATTAAATTCTATGTTTGAGCGTTTTGCATTATAGAGAAAACCCTCATAGTCCGTATTGTGGCCCACGAGAGTGTGCTCTTTCCAATAAAGGGTGTTGACTGCGCCGATTGATGAAGCCAGATCGGAGACTTCATCGCACATAGGCAGGACATCCTTTTTATAAGGAATAGTTACATTGAGACCATCGAAATCGCGTGCGCTTATAAAAGGAGAAAGCTCATTCGGTGCAAGGCTAAAAAGCTCGTAGGTGTATTTCCCCAGAGCTTCGTGAATCTCCTTTGAATAGCTGTGAACCAGCGTTTTTCCGATAAGTCCGTATCTCATATTATCTCCATTTGGCAAGCTTTGCTGACTTCGAAAATCGTATTAAAAAGTTGTTTGGCATAATCGTCAAAAGGCTCGCCGATTTGTTCGGAAACTCTGCGAAGAATCTCCAGTTCTCTTTCGCTGTTAAGTACAGCTATGCCATTTTCTTTTTTATATTTAGCGACCTCAACAGATATTTCCATGCGTAGCTTGAAAAGGTCTGTTATTTGAGTGTCTATATCGTCGATTTGGGCTCTGAGTTGATCAAGGTTAAGCTCAGTCATTTTCTACCTCCGTTATTTTGACGGTGTTTGCTCTAAAATGATGTCCATAAGGCCGACTGCTATGGCGGCCTCCACAACAGGAACTGCTCTTACGACTACGCAAGGGTCGTGTCTTCCTGTTATGGTCAGTTTAGTGTTTTCCTTTTTCTCGAGATCTACCGAATCCTGTTCGCGACCGATGGACGGCGTAGGTTTAAACGCCAGCCTTATTATCATCGGCATGCCTGTTGTTATTCCGCCCAGAATTCCCCCGTGGTTGTTGGTGCGTGTTTTTATTTCATCGGTTTGATCGTCATAATAAAAGGCGTCGTTGTTTTCGGAGCCCTTTAAGAGAGATGCATTAAATCCTGAGCCGAATTCCACTCCCTTAACGGCAGGGATGCCGAACAATATTGGCGCCAAAGCACTCTCGATGCCGTCATACATAGCGCCACCGATACCGCCGGGAAGTCCAACAACAGCTGCTTCTACAATGCCTCCTATTGAATCGGATGCATTAGAGGCCTCAAGGATAGCTTCCTTCATTTTTTCTCCGCGCCCCTCATCAAGAACCGGAAAATCCGCAGCCGGCGCTTTTATATTAACAGGATCAAAAGGCACATCCTTTATATTGCCGACAGAATATATATGGGAGCAAACTTCGATTCCCTTGCGGGCAAGCATTTGAATGGCTATGCTGCCTGCTATGCAAAGCGGCGCAGTCATTCGTGCCGAGAAAGGTCCGCCTCCCGCCATATTAATTTCGTCTCCGTATCGGAGCCTTGCCGTATAGTCTGCGTGACCCGGGCGAGGGATATGGTGCAGCGATTTATAATCGGAAGACTTAACATCCGTGTTTAATATTTTCAAAGATATGCAGTCTTCTGTCACGACCATGATGCCGGGAGCTTTTGCTTTAAGGCCGCCAACAGGTAACGGGATATCGGCTTCGGTTCGCTTCGTACTAAACGGGCTGTTTCCCGGAGCTCTGCGATTCATAAAAGCCTGTAGTGCATCCATGTCGATTTCGGTTCCTATCGGAATGCCCTCGATATTGACACCGACAGCCGGCTCATGAGAGCTGCCCCATATCGATACTATTAAGTTTTTACCAAAAGTAGAACGCATATAAATTCTCCTTGCATATGTAGGATCAGATTTCCTTTACCTTTCCGCCTAAGGCGGCAAAATCCTTAAAAAAGTTAGGATAAGATTTCTTAACGGCTTCCGCACCGGTAATCGTAACTGCCCTTTTGCATCCGCAGGAAGCTACGGCTGCGGCCATCGCGATGCGGTGGTCATTATGACTTGTAATCTCGCCTCCGCGAAGGTCGGACTTACCGGTAATAGATAGTCCGGAGCCGCCGTATGTTATATCGGCACCCAGCTTGATGAGGAAATCATAGACTGTTCTAAGTCTGTCGGATTCCTTCATTCTGAGTCTTTCCGCATTAGTTATCATAGAGGAGCCTTCCGCCAAGGCCATAGAAACGGCAAGCACAGGAACCATGTCAGGTGTTTGTGCCACATTGATCTCAACAGCCTTAAGACCTTCGGGACAAGTAACGGTGATACCGTCTCCAACAACGATATCGGCGCCCATCAATTTAAGAACATCTATTATTCTCTTGTCTCTTTGTGAAGAGTCAAGATTGAGTCCGCGTACAGTAACACTTCCGCCCAGCGCTCCGCAAACCAGCCAGAAAGAAGCATTTGACCAGTCGCCTTCGATACACAGATCGTCAGGCTCGATATATATCTGATTTCCCGGAATCTCGAATATTTCAAAACCCTCTTCAGATGTGCTGCGAGTGACCTTTATACCAAATTCTTTTAAAACGTCCAGTGTCATGTCGACATAACCTGCCGATTCCAGCTTGGTAGTAAGGCGAAGAACGCTATCGCCCTTAAGAAGCGGTAATGCGAAGAGAAGCCCTGTTATAAACTGCGAGCTGATGTTTCCGGCAAGCTTGTATTCGCCGGAAGCAAGCTTTCCTGTGACAGTACATATTTCCTTATGTTTATCGCTGACCTTCTGATGCTTGTTTCCCATTTTGAAACGACATCCGTGAGCCTCCATTTCCTCCTTAAGCGGTGAGATGGGGCGCTCGGGAAGTCTGCCGGAACCGATAAAAACAGCTTCGTTTTTAAGGGCCATGGCAACAGGAAGGAGGAATCTTAACGTGGAACCGCTTTCCTTGCAATCCAGATAAGGCATCTCCTTATCCAGCTGCACCAAGCATTTCTTAGTCGCATCTATGTCGTCGGAAAATGTCGAAATCTTCAATGCAGACGCTTTTTTCTGTCCCTGCAGCTGCGCGATTTTGCGAGCTATCAGGAGCCGATGAGCGTGGGATTTTGAAGGCATGGCATCTATTGTTCCCAGAAGTTTTCCCGGTCTTATCAATACATTCATTTGTTGAGCACCTCCAAACCGCGATCGAAAACTTCTTCAAGCTGATCAACGGCAATAGTTTTAAGGGAGCAGCTGCCTGCAGCCTTTGGAATTACTAAGGTGATATGGTCGCCTCTGCGTTTTTTATCATGCAAAGCCGCGCTCGTAAGCTCAGCCGCGCTGTATGTACATTTAAGGGGCAGCCCAAAGGCAGAAAGTGTATCAAGCATCAAATCCGGGCATTTATCATCACACCAACCGTAAGACTTGGCGGCAGCAGTAATAATAGCCATACCCATAGCAACTGCATGGCCATGGCTGATGCTATATGAGCTTAATTTTTCGATGGCATGAGCAGCGGTGTGCCCCAGGTTTAGAAGCTGCCTGTTGCCGCTTTCTCTTTCGTCTTCTTCTACTATTTTTCTCTTGACCTCAACTGCCATAGCAGCAAGCTTAGTGAGAAAATCATGGTCGTCAAGAGAAACGCGGCGATTATCTATAAGAGCGAAAATTTTCGGTGCATCTATGAAGCCCGCCTTAATAATTTCTGCCAGTCCGTCAAGCTTAAGAGCAGAGTCTAATGTTGCCAGAACTTCGGGATCGAAAATAACCAGACTTGGCTGCCAGAACGCACCCGCTAAATTTTTACCGCTACTAAGGTTTACCCCGGTTTTACCGCCCACTGACGAATCAACGATAGCAAGAAGCGTTGTCGGAACTTGGATGAACTCTACGCCTCTGAGGTAAGTTGCCGCAGTAAAACCTGCGATATCTCCTATGACTCCGCCACCGAGAGCTAAAAGCAGGTCGGTTCTTGTGAAGCCTTCTTTCGCCAGATATTCTAAAATATCGACGACAGTCGACATATTCTTGTCGGTTTCGCCGCCGTTAAATACGTATTCATATACTTCAAAGCCGGCTCCTTCAAGGGACTGCCATAACGGCTGAGTCTTTTGACCGTAAAGCTCGCTTACTGTCGTATCGGTAATTATGCAGATTTTACGGTCTGCGTCTCCTGAAACATTACAAATATGTTGACCTGCTTGAGACAGGGCGCCGTGTTCCATCAGCACATCATATTTTTTTGAAGCGTTTACTGTGATATTTATCATCAAATCTCTCCATCGATAATTCTATACATATTACTTACCTATATTTTAACAGTTATTCTATTACTTGAAAATAGCGATGTGGAAATGATTTCATTGCCAAGGCTTTTTAAAGCTGATAAAATAAAAATAAGCCGGACCACAAGAAAGGTAGGAGGAATTATGCCAAGACCTAAAAAGTGTAGAAAAATCTGTGCCATGCCTGAGAGATGCGATTTTGGGCCAAAGGAAGGAGCAAGAGCCGAAGAAATATTCATGACGATAGACGAGTATGAAACTATCAGATTGATAGACGGTCTTGATTACACTCAAGAGCTTTGTGCTCAACAGATGGGTGTTGCCAGAACGACGGTTCAGGCGATTTATAACGATGCCAGAAAAAAGCTGGCACTGATGCTTACGGAAGGCAGGCCGCTTTCCATAACCGGAGGAAATTATACGGTGTGCTCCAACGCTGACGGATGCCACAACAAAAAAGGCTGTCAGTACGAGGGCTGTTGTCATATGAAATAAAATCCCGATGAAAGATAAAATCTCACATCGGGATTTTTTATTGAGGTTTAAAGTTTAATTTGCTGTTTTTTCTTCGAGCCTAAAGCTTATATCCATTGTTCTGCCGTTTCTTACTATGGTGTAAGTGATCTTATCGCCGACATCATGGGCAGTAATTATAGAAGAAAGCTCTTCAAACGTGCTGATTACGACATCGTCTACGGCGTAGACCTGATCCCCGCTCTTAAAGCCTGCCTTCTTGGCGTTCTTGCCGTCAACGGAATAGATGTAAAGGCCGCTGTAACCGCCGCCTCCTCCGAAGAACATATCGAAGCTATCGCCACCTGAAGATTCTTCGGTATATGTCATGCCTGTAGAAGGCTGGCCGCTGACGAAGCCCTTATCCATGAGCTGCTGTGCCACATCTGCAGCTGTGTTTATCGGAATAGCAAACCCCAGACCTTCAACATCGGAACCTGATGATTTGGCTACTACGATACCGATCAGTTGACCGTCGCCGTTAAAGAGTCCACCGCCGGAATTTCCCGGGTTTATGGAGCTGTCGGTTTGAAGCAGATTCATGGTCTGACCATCTATAACAAGCTCTCTGTCGAGTGCACTGATGATACCTGCAGTAACTGTGCCGCCCAGCTCGCCCAGCGGATTACCGATGGCAACGGCCAGATCGCCTACTGCCAGCTGATCGCTGTTACCGTATGTTGCAGGTGTTAGATTGTTGGCATCAACTTTAAGAACCGCAACGTCCGTCATAGAGTCTGCGCCGATGAGCTTAGCTTCATGCTCACGACCGTCAGATGTAGTTACTGTGATTTTGCCGGCACCTGTGATAACGTGATTGTTGGTGAGGATATAACCGTCTTCGGAAATGATAACGCCGCTTCCGGCACCTTCTGTTACGTACTGCTGCATCCAGACATCTGATGTGACGCTTTCTGTTTTGATTTCAACAACGCTGGATTTTGCTGCAGCTGTGATTTCCTGAACAGTCATGTTGCTGCCGGTAGCATCCTCCAATGTGTATCCGGAATTTGAAGCACCGATTTTCTTAGGTGAACCTTGGCTTGCGGACGAGTCGTTTCCGAAAATAGAATTTCCTATAGCCGCGCCGCCGAAACCTGCCAGTGCAGATACGACAAGGCAAAGCACGATAATAAGAGCTAGGCTCTTTCTCGTCAAGTTGATAGGTTGAGAAGGCTTTCGTTGCTTTCTATAATCCTCCACACTTCTCATGGAAAATCCCTCGCCGTAATGATATCCTAAGTTGTCATTATGTCCCGATGAATCTTTTCCTCTGTAGTCGTTCATGTTTTCACCTCAAAATTTCATCTATATAATATATAACCCCTGTTTATACTAAATATACAAATTCAATATGTGGATTTAGTGTTGAAAATATGGTAGAATCTAATATGTATGATAAAAAACAGATAAAGGAAACTAATAATATGAGCAATTCACTTATCGCTATTGATAAAAGCGGTTCTTACAGAGTATATATCACAATAACGACAGACGTGGTACAGGAAGCTGCGAAGCTTCACGATACAACGCCTTTAGCGTCAGCAGGACTTGGCAGAGTTCTTACGGCTTCAGGTCTTATGGGCGTTATGCTTAAAAACGATAAAGATAAGCTGACAGTAAGCTTTAAGGGTGAAGGTCCTGCCAAGCAGATACTGGCGACAGCTTACGGTGACGGTACAGTTAAGGGATATATTTCAAATCCATACGTTGACCTTCCGCTTAAGGCAGAGGGCAAGCTTGATGTGGGCGGATCACTGGGTATCGGCGAACTTACTGTTATTAAAGACCTTGGTCTTAAAGAACCGTACATCGGAACTATAGCACTTGTCAGCGGAGAAATCGCAGACGACCTTACTGCATATTTCTTCATTTCGGAACAGCAGAATTCATCAGTAGCGCTGGGCGTTAAGATCGAGCGAGACCTTTCCATAGGTGCGGCAGGCGGAATGATTATTCAGATGCTTCCGGATGCCGAAGAAGGCTCAGTGGATGCTTTGGAAAAAATGATTGCCGAAATGGAACCGATGACAACGCTCATTAGCAGAGTGGCGGCAGAGTCCGCAGGACTTACAGAAGAAGGTATTGTTAAGAAGCTTTTGGAAGAGATTTTCAAGGATATGCCTGAAGAGTATAAGCCTGTGCCTTTGGAAGAAAGAAATATAAAATGGGTTTGCGACTGCAGCCACGAGAGAATGCAGAAGGCGCTGATGACTATCGGGCGCAAGGATATGACAGAAATAATAGAGGAAGACGGACACGCAGAACTGCAGTGTCAGTTCTGCCTCAAGAAATATGATTTCAGCAAGGCGGAACTTACCGAAATGCTGGAAAATATGTGATTGGAGAGAGATAAATGAAGGAAATAATGGTCAAGATCAAAGGCCATCAGATTAGCGAGGAAGCCGGAGAGGATTCAATGGAATTCATCACAGAGGCGAAGCTTTACGACAAGGGCGAAGCCTTGTATCTGATTTATGAAGAATCCGAGCTTTCGGGGATTCCGGGATGTAAGACAAGACTTAAGCTCAAGGGTAACCAGGTGCAGATGAAGAGAATCGGAGAGGACGGCTCATCAGGCCACGAGATCCGATTTGAAAAGGGCAAAAGGTACTCAGGGTTTTATGACACACCTTTCGGTGCAATAGAGCTGGAGGTTCTTACAAACAAGCTCGAAAATACGCTTTCCGCAGATGGCAAAGGACATGTGGACATTGATTACAGTATAAGCCTTAAGGGCCTTCTGGAAGGAAGAAACAGACTGAACATTACGCTTATGTAATGAAGGAGGATAAAAGCTATGATGAGCAAAAAGACCATCAAGATAGTGACAATTGCGATAGTAGTCGTAATGGTAGTTACAACCCTTACCATGGCGATAGCATACATATAATCGATTAAGAGAAGACTTATGTCAAGGGAGAAGAAAATGGGTCAGATAGGTTTCAGTGCAGAAAAATATATAGAAATGCAGACTAAGCATATCCTGGAAAGAATAGAAAATACAGGCTCCGGCAGACTCTATCTTGAATTTGGCGGCAAGCTGGTTCAGGATAAGCACGCCATGAGAGTTTTACCGGGATTTGATGAAAATGCCAAGATAAAGCTTCTTCAGAGAATGAAGGATCAGGCGGAAATCATCATCTGTATTTATTCAGGCGATATAACAACTAACAAGACAAGACAGGACTTCGGCATAACATATGACCTGGAGGTTTTAAGGCTGATTGATATGTTCAGAAAATATGACCTCGAGATTAACAGTGTTGTGGTTACAAGATATGAAGACAACTCACCGGCTGTAGATAAGTTCATCAACAGACTGGAGCGTCGCGGTATCAAGACATATAAGCATAAATTCACCAAGGGATATCCTACTGATGTTGAAACAATCGTAAGTGATGAAGGCTATGGAGCCAATCCGTATATCGAAGTAACTAAGCCGCTGGCGGTAGTTACAGGTCCGGGAGGCGGCAGCGGTAAGCTGGCAACATGCTTGTCACAGCTTTATCATGAAAACAAGAGAGGAAATAAGGTTAGCTACGCGAAGTTCGAGACCTTCCCTATTTGGAACATTCCTCTCAAGCACCCTGTTAACATAGCTTACGAAGCGGCTACCGCAGACCTCAAGGATGTTAACATGATAGACTCATTCCATCTGGAAGCTTACGGAGAAAAGGCCGTAAACTATAACAGAGACCTTGACGTGTTCCCTGTGGTAAAGAGAATCATAGAGAAGATCACAGGCGAGGAGTCAGAATATAAATCACCTACTGACATGGGTGTTAACATGGTAGGCTTCGGCATTACAGATGACGAGGTAGTAAGAGAAGCAGCCTGCCAGGAAATAATAAGAAGATATCTTATCGCAGAGTGTGACTATAAAAAAGGTAAAGTAGACAGTACTGTCGTAGAAAGAGTCAAGCTGCTGATGGACGACATGGAGCTTTCCGTAGAGGACAGAGGCGTCGTAAACGCAGCGAGAGAATACGCAGAGAAAAAGAAAGAGTGCAACGAAAGATATGCCAACGTAGTAGCGGTGGCGATGGAGCTTCGTGACGGCACGATAATAACAGGACGCAGTTCAAGAAGAATGGTAGCGGCTGCAGCGGCTATACTGAATGCGATCAAGCATCTTTGCGGCATGGCAGACAGCCTTCACCTGATTTCACCATATATTCTTAAGAGTATCCAAGAACTTAAGACAGATGTGCTGATGGCTGACAAGACAAGTCTTAACTGTGAGGAAATTCTTACAGCCCTGACAATATCGGCAGCAACAAATCCATCTGCAGAAGCAGTTCTCGCTAAACTCCCTGAACTAAGAGGATGCAAAGCGCACTGTACTGCAATCTTAAGTGATAAGGACGAAACTACTCTCAAGGCGCTGGGTCTTGACGTTACCAGCGACCCTGAATATATAACAAACAACTTGTATTACGGCTAAACTCCGGGCCTTCGGGCCTGGATTTTCATGAGGTGCTGAATGTACGGGAAATATTTCGTGTTATTTGCCATCCTCTTTACGGGATGGTTCCTGAGAAAAATAAACTTTATCGACGATAAGATGAACAATAGCATCAATAAGCTTATCGTCTATTTCGCGTACCCTTGTCTCATAGTTCATAACATCGGCACCATCGATATGACGGGCGAGGTCATTGTTTCTTTCGCCATCACCTTTGTCGTAAGTCTCGTATGCTTCTACATATATGGCCTTGTAAGCCTTGGTTATGCAAAGGGTCGTAAATTCCCGAAAGAAGAATCCAGCACTCTGGAGTTTGCTATGGCAACGCCAAACGACGGATTTATGGGCTTCCCTGTAGCATTGATTTTCTTCGGTGAGTTCGGCATGCTTCTCATGCTCGCCCACAATGCAGCTATGAATTTCTTCGTGTTTACATACGGCATCAAGCTGCTGAGAAGAGACAAGGAAGGGAACCGTAAGGCGACACCGAAGAGGTTCTTCAAAGCAACGATCAAGCTTTTGCTAAATCCGAATATACTGGCGCTTTTTATAGGTTTCGCCATAAGTCTGCTTGGCGGAGTGATACCTGAAGCAGTAGACGAATATCTGGTTTATATCGGAAGCATATCGACGCCGATGGCAATGATATTTATCGGCTCGACGCTCACAGGATATAAGTTCAAAGATATCATAAGAAGCAGAGTGGTTATTGAAGCGGGAGCAGTAAAGCTCATACTTCTTCCTATCATAACGACGGCACTTGTTTACTTGCTGCCGATCGACCCTGTTATAAAGTGCATAGTGGTTCTGGGAACGTGCTTCCCTACAGCAGCGACAGTTGCGATGCTGGCTCAGCAAGAAGGTCTTGATCCGGGCCCTGCAAGCAAAACCTTATTCTTAAGCACTGTGGCATCTATCATAACGGTGCCGCTGGCAATAAACATTTTAATGACGATATTTATGTAAAGGCACGCCCTTCGGGGTGTGCTATTTTTTATCTTCTAATGCAGATATTTTCAGCGCGATAAGGAACTTAGATGTTACAGAAAGCCGCTGGTAGGTGCTTAACAAGCCGGCAAGATATCGGTTCTGCTCGTTGAAATATATTTTGTTCAGGAGTCCTTCAGATAAGTCGTAGTTGATCAGGGAATCGAGATTTATGTCGAAAAATGCCGATAGAGCATCAAGTGTTTGAAGGTCAATAGTTTTAGTGCCGTTTTCATAGGCAGAGTATGTGGACCTTGCAAGATGTATGGATGAAGCCAGCTTCTCTTGTGATATGCCGGCAGAAAGTCGCAGGAGCCTTAAGTTGCCCGGGAGATTTTCGTCAATATAACTCATAAAACTACCTCCTTTCACATATACCGGAGCCTGTGAACAGTGTTTCGTAGCCGGTGTATTTCCACGGCAGATTGTTGAAGTTTTTTTCGTGGGCCTCTATTCTCTTTATATCGACAGCCACCTGTGCTTTGTTAGATTCAGAAAGTGCGATGTAATGCTCTATGAAATGTGTTGCGCTTATTTCTTCTCGGCTGACATGCAGCAGGGTCATTAATTGCTTGGCCATATCAAAGGAAATCATATAACACACGTCTATGTTGTAATGTTCCGACAAGGTGATGATCGAGTCCATGTCGGGAAGCCTAGAGCCTGACTCGATGGCGAAATAAGTGCTTCTTGACATGCACAGAAGGTCTGCTATTTCCTGTTGGCAAAACCCGTTGATCAGTCTTAACAAGCGTATGTTTTTACATACAGTAGTGTTGGCGCGAAATAATTGGCGCTTTAATTGGTTCTCATATATTCTGGTCGTCATCTTTACCCTCCTTCATTATTCACAGATTATCCCAAGCTCCCTTTACTATATAGAAAAAAAGAGGACTCTTAATGTTGCAAACTCACGAAAATATTTAGATAAAAATTCAAATCGCGCAAATTTCCCCTGTAGGTACATATAATATTCCCCTCTGGGTTCAAAACTCAAAACGGCGAGAATTTTAAACTGTAAGAAAGAAGAACATTCAACTTACAGAGGAGGCATAACATGACACTCAAAGAATTGGACAGAAAAGAAATCGGAATAAGAATAAGAGACAGACGTGAATTCTTGCAAATCAGCAGAGAAGAGCTTGCGGACAGAATGGATGTAAGTCTCAAGACTATCAACAATATAGAATATGGTGAAAGAGGCATGTCTGTTAAAAATTTATACGCGCTTAAACAGACATTGGGTATAAGTACAGACTACATATTAGAAGGAGGCGAGGTCGCTCCAAATGATGATAAAAGAAAGATGCTTAATGAAAACATTATGGGTTCTCTCAGCGTATGTTCGGTAAAGCAGCTTAAGTGTATGGAACAGATGGCAAGAATTTACGTGGAGGGTGTAGTTAATAACAAATAATACATATTGCCATGGATAAATCCCGGGAACTTGTACGGTTGGAAAATCGCATCTATGCGCATAGAGAGAAGATAGAACGGAGGCTACGGCTCAGAGGAATTAGCGAAGATGAAGTAGTAGATCTGGCTGTTAAGGTGATGCTGTCTGCAGTAACTAAAGCACATCAGCTCCGCGATGAAACCAAGCTCTGCCCGTGGCTTATGAAAATCGCTGACAATTGCTGCAATGCGTATTATCGTGAACGCAACGACAGGTGGAGAAGGGAAGTTTCGCGGGAAATCGATCCAATAACGGGAGAAGAGATGGATATCTATGAAATGATACCGGGAAGACTGGTTGCAGAAGAGAATATTATTATAGAAGAGGACATAGAGTATATAACCAGTAAGCTTTCTTGCTTAAATGAAAAGGAAAAAAGGGTGATGATACTGCATGATTTTGAAGGATATAAATTCAGGGAAATATCCGACAAACTCGGTGCGAACGAAAACACATTGAGAGCACAGCATAAAAGAGCCATCGATAAGCTGAAAAAAACATTTTTATAACATATTATTGAAGAAATAGTGAAAACCTTATAAAATAAAAGCAAGAATATGGGGCATTAAGGGAAAGGTAAGGAAATGATATGAAAATAAATGTGAGCTTAAAAAATACTGACATCACTGAAGCAGCCTTAAATGAAAAAAGGCAGGATGCAGGTTTGGTCTTAGATAAGCTTTGGTCCGGCAAGCTGGATTATACAGGCTGGGTGCAGGCTCCTATTAAGCAGGATAAAAGTGAACTCGATTATATATTGAATGTTGCAGATATAGTTAAAACCGAAGCGCAGCTCATGGTAGTTATAGGAGTTGGCGGATCGTATATGAGCGCTAAAGCTGCTATTGAGGCGTTGCCAAAAACTGAGGACGGCATTGATGTGCGCTTTGCGGGAATAAATTTCTCAAGTCCGTACCACAGGGAATTAATGGACGAAATGAGCAGAAAGGAAACTGTTCTCTGCGTAGTTTCCAAGTCGGGAAATACTATGGAGATCAGGGCTGCCTTTGATATACTGAAGGACCTGATGGAGAAAAAATACGGCAGCAAAGAAGCGGCCGCAAGAAGAATAATAACCATAACCGATAAAGAGAGAGGAGCTCTGCGAGAGGAAACTGAGAAGGCTGATTACGTGTCATTTGAAATTCCGGAAGATATCGGCGGAAGATATTCGGCATTGACGCCTGCAGGTCTTTTCCCGATGGCAGTTGCCGGCATAGATATCAGAGCGCTTATCGAGGGAGAAAAGGATGCTTCCATGTCACCTGAATGGGACAATCGCGCTACAGATTATGCCATTGCCAGATATTTGATGATGGAACAGGGCAAGCAGATAGAGACGATAGAATTTTATGATCCGAGACTGACGTTCCTCGGCGAATGGATGAAGCAGCTCTATGGTGAGAGTGAAGGAAAGGAAGGTAAGGGCCTTTTCCCTGTTACTCTTAATTTTTCGACAGACCTTCATTCAATGGGACAGTTCCTTCAGCAGGGGAATCAAATATTCTTTGAGACAGTGATTCTTGTAGATGAGTATGAGGAAGAAATCGAAATCCCTACAGGTCCGCTGGCAGGCAAAACGCTGGAGGATATAAATCGTGCAGCTGTAGCGGGCGTGACAGAAGCTCACAGACAGGCAGG
>JAUMXT010000138.1 GCA_030529015.1 Bacillota bacterium
TCGTATTCGGCAGGATCTTCTGCCACCTTTGTGGCTTCGATGACGCTTCTGACTGCCTTCTTTACACTCTGCGGCGTTATGCCGTTGGCCTTGTTGTAATCGTCCTGTATCTTGCGTCTTCGTTCAGTTTCATCCATGGCCGATCTCATGGCAGGACTGATGCCGTCACAGTACATTATTACCTTACTGTCCACATTTCTTGCGGCTCGACCGATAGTCTGGATCAGCGATGTCTCGGTTCTTAAGAAACCTTCTTTATCGGCATCGAGGATAGCCACCAGCGACACTTCCGGAATGTCGAGACCTTCTCTCAGCAGGTTGATACCTACGAGCACGTCGAAAACGCCGAGACGCAGATCTCTCAGGATCTCCATACGCTCGAGAGTGTCTATCTCCGAATGGAGATATCTGACCTTTATACCTACATTCTTCAGATAATCTGTCAGGCTCTCAGCCATTTTCTTGGTAAGTGTTGTCACGAGGACTCTTTCGCCCCTGTCTGTGACTTTATTGATTTCACCTATGAGATGGTCCATCTGACCTTCCGTAGGATGTGTTTCTATTATCGGATCGAGAAGTCCTGTCGGTCTGATGATCTGTTCGGCAGAAACTCCACCGCTTTCTTCCTTCTCGTACGGTGCCGGAGTCGCGCTGACATATACGATCTGATTCACCAGATCGTTGAATTCTTCGAATTTCAGCGGTCTGTTATCAAGTGCCGACGGCAGTCTGAAACCGTAATCTACAAGCGACTGTTTTCTCGATCTGTCTCCCGCATACATCGCTCTCAGCTGAGGCAGCATAACGTGAGATTCGTCTATGATTATAAGGAAATCGTCCGGGATATAGTCTATAAGTGTGTATGGTCTTGATCCCGGCTCCAGTCCCGTGATATGTCTCGAGTAATTTTCGATGCCCTTGCATGTGCCGATTTCTCGCAGCATCTCGATGTCGTATCTCGTTCTCTGTTCTATACGCTGAGCTTCGATAAGCTTGCCGCGATCCTGGAACCAGCGGATGCGTTCTGTCAGCTCTTCGCTTATGGTCTCAGTTGCTCGTTCAATATTTTCCTTGCTGGTGACATAGTGAGACGCCGGATAGATAGCGACATGATTTCTCAAGCCCAGGATCTCTCCGGTTATCGGATTTATTTCTTTTATTGTCTCGATTTCATCACCGAACAGCTCGATGCGAACTGCATTTTCAGCTCCCGCAGGATAGACGTCGAGAACGTCTCCCCTTACTCTGAAATTGCCGCGCTCAAGGACCATGTCGTTTCTTGTGTACTGGATGTCAACAAGCTTTCGCAAGATGTCCTGGCGATCCCTTTCCATGCCGGGACGAAGGGAAAGCACCTGGTTTTCGTAATCGATCGGGCTTCCCAGACCGTAAATACAGGAAACGCTGGCAACTATGATAACGTCCTTCCTCTCGCTGAGGGCCGCAGTTGCCGAGTGCCTGAGCTTTTCGATTTCGTCGTTGATATCCGAATCCTTCTCTATATATGTGTCGGTGGACGCAACATACGCTTCCGGCTGGTAATAATCGTAATATGATACGAAATATTCCACCGCGTTGTCGGGGAAGAATTCCTTGAATTCTCCGTGAAGCTGTGCTGCCAGGGTCTTATTATGGCTGATGACCAGAGTAGGTTTCTGGACACGCTCAATGATATTGGCCATGGTAAATGTCTTACCGGAGCCTGTTACACCCATCAGCGTCTGAGCTCGCTTGCCATCCATGATGCCTTGTGCGATTTTTTCTACGGCCTGCGGTTGGTCGCCCATCAACTTGTAATCAGATACTACCTTAAATTGTGGCACGTGTGCGTCCTCCTTTCTTATTTATTATATTCTGCTATTATCAGCGTTAATATTATACCATATGCGGTCATCAGTGGCAAACAAATGTTCTGATGTTGGGTTTTATGTATATGAGTGTCGGACTAATTCATATATACATAAAATGGGATTAACTGGAAGCGCATTTGCCTCCTACGACCAATAGAATCATTAAAGACAACTATAACCATAAAAAAAACCAATGTAAATTGAATTTTGCATTGGTTCATAAATACCGATAACGAATCATTTTTTAATATTCATCGAATATAAGCCATCGCGGTTACAGTAGAACAGGATTTTTCTTACTCCGCGCATCTGGAATCTTGTTTCTGCATTTCCTTCGGGGTAGAGTTTTACCATCTGTATTCTGTCGTCTGAAACAGCAGCGACAAAAGAAATATAGTGATCTTTTTTCATCTCATGCTCGATATGCACGTAATATTCGTCCTCAACTTTTTCTATGGACATCTTATGGTTTTCATCTGTTGCCTCCGGTTGACACGGGATCAGCTGCACACCATGACAATGTATTACCGCTTCGCCCATGCAGTGTAAGATATTCCCACATACCGGGCAGATGTAAAATTTCGAGCGCATCATATTGGCCGACACATTAATATTTTTAACTATATCTCCTGAGAGCAGCTCCGTTATTGTTATCCCGAACAGCTCTGAAATCGGCTCCAGCAGAGAAATGTCCGGATATCCCTTGGACGTTTCCCATTTTGAAATTGTCTTGTCTGATACATTCAGCTTTTCAGCCACTTCAGCCTGTGTCATACCGTTATTTTCACGTAATGCTTTAATTGTTTTCCCGGTAATATATTGGTCCATAATTCGCACCTCCTATATCATATAATAAATGATACAGGAGGTTTTTCATACCTACGGAAAGTAGAAATATTTTGTGGATTATGTTAAGTGGGACTGTGATTTATGTATATTTCTCCCGTTCCGCCGGCTATATACATAAAATCACATCATTACAACACCATTATGAGGGAAAATTTGATGAAAAACGCAGTTTTCGGCGTGTTTCGGCGGGATTTTAAGTGGATTTTATGTATATGGGCATTGGCACGAATCATATATACATAAAATGGCATTAACCGGAAGCAATCTCACATCTAAAACCATAAAAAAACCGATGCAAAACGAATTCTGCATCGGTCTTTTTTAAATCTTTTTAAAATCCTACCAATTCTACGCTTCGATCCATTCCTTTACGTTTCCGACCAGCCATTCAGCCAGTTCGCCCACACCTTCGCCCGTTTTAGCCGAGAGGAAGATGATTTCGATGTCAGGATTTCGCATTTTGGCGTACTCGATCACCTTGTCTTTATCGAAATCAAAGTATGGCATAACATCGATCTTGTTGATAACCAAAAGGTCGCACGTTTCGTACATCAAAGGGTACTTCAACGGTTTGTCATGGCCTTCCGGAACGGATAAAATCGTCATGTTTTTCACCGCGCCGGTGTCGAATTCAGCCGGACACACCAGGTTACCCACGTTTTCAAGGATCACAAGGTCCAGGTCTGTCGTAGCGAATTCGCGAAGGCCCTGTCTAGTCATATCGGCATCGAGATGACACATGCCGCCTGTATGAAGCTGGATCGACTGAACTCCGGCATCCATCATCGTTTCCGCATCTACTGCCGAATCGATGTCTGCTTCCATAACGCCCCACTTGAGTTTGCCATCGAGTTCCTTGGCCAGCGCCAGAAGTGTCGATGTCTTACCGGAACCCGGAGATGACATGAGATTCAACAGAAATGTCTTCTCTTCCTTAAGCTGCGCTCTCA
>JAUMXT010000030.1 GCA_030529015.1 Bacillota bacterium
GATTCCTTAGCGTAAACCACAACCTTTCTGTCATAGCATGAGAAGCACTCATCTACCATATCCATATCAGGTTTCTTAGTGATCCAGCTTACTACAGGTACCAGTATCAGTGAGAACAGCATTGCGAACGCACCGCAGTTTATAGGTGACTGAAGCAGCAGCGGGAACGCTTCCCTAAACAGTAAGTTGAGCACCATGATTCCCGCGCCCCAAATGAAGCTGGCCCATATAGCTACTTTAGTTGTCTTCTTCCAGTATAAACCATAGAGGAACGGTGCCAGGAATGCACCGGCAAGCGCACCCCAGGAAACTCCCATCAACTGGGCGATAAACGTTACGTTACTCTTGTATTGGAGGATAGCAATGATTGCAGAAATCAATATGAACACTACAAGAAGCACACGAATAGTTAAAACTTCTTTCTTTTCGTCCATCGATTTCACGAACGTACCTTTCAGGAAATCTATTGTAAGTGTTGAACTTGATGCTATTACAAGCGATGCCAATGTTGACATGGATGCTGACAGCACCAGCAGTATAACGAGTGCTATCAATATGTCAGGCAGCGTTGATAACATTGCAGGTATTATCGCGTCAAAGCCTTCTGAAGCGACATCGATCTTATCTCCGAACAATCTTCCGAAACCGCCGAGGAAGTAACATCCGCCGGCAACAACAAGAGCGAAGAATGTTGAAATAATAGTCCCTTTGTTAATGGCCTTCTCACTTTCGATCGCGTAGAACTTCTGCACCATTTGAGGAAGACCCCATGTGCCAAGCGATGTCAATATAACTACGCCGAGCAGATTAAGCGGATCAGGTCCGAAGAATGAATTGAACACTCCCGGTGTTGAGCTTACAGTCTCGTCAGTTACTCGTGCAAGTCCATCCAGAGCTTCCATGAATCCTCCCTGGCTATGGAGCACTGCACCGATAACTGCTATGATACCTATTATCATGATGCAGCCTTGAATGAAATCGTTGATAGCAGTAGCCATGTATCCTCCTGCAACTACGTAAATAGCCGTCATGACAGCCATGATTATTATGCAGATAGTGTAATCAGCATTAAATGCCATCGAAAACAATCTTGAAAGCCCATTGTACAGTGAAGCTGTGTATGGAATAAGAAAAACGAATATTATCAATGACGCAACGATCTTCAGCGCCTTACTGTCGTAACGTTTTTCAAAGAATGCAGGCATTGTTGCAGAATCGAGATGCTGGGTCATTATTCTCGTACGTCTTCCCAGTATTACCCATGCCAAGAGCGATCCTATCAAGGCATTGCCGATTCCTATCCAGGTGGAAGCTATACCATATTTCCAACCAAATTGTCCTGCGTAACCAACGAAAATTACAGCAGAAAAGTATGAAGTGCCGTAAGCAAATGCAGTCAGCCACGGTCCGACCGAACGTCCGCCGAGAACGAAACCGTTGACATCTGTCGAATGCCTTCTGCAGTAAATGCCAATAGCTACAAAGATAACGAAAAATACAACTAGAATACCGACTTTTAGAAACATGGTTTTCTCCTCCTTTTCTTTCTTGAAGGACATTTTCATAAACCATTAAGTTTCATCAAAAAAATGAAAACGCCCTCCGAACATATTAAAGTTCAGAGGGCGATATATATCGCGTTACCACCTCTGTTCACCACAGCCTCACGACTGTAGCCTCACTGAGTTCCAACAAACTCGCTCACTGTAACGGGTGAACCCGTTCCGATCTACTTAAGCTAAAATTAAAGCTCTTTCAACGGACTGCTCTCGGAATGTATTCGTTCCTGCGGTGTACTGCGCCTCTCACCAAACGGCTGCTCTCTGTAGTTCCTTGCAAGACTTACTAATTTCCGGTCTTCGCATTTCTATACTATGCATTATGCATCTTCATTCTGCTAAAGTCAAGAAGTATCTTCCAAAAAATCACTTTTTCATTTCTTCACGCCTTTTAGTATAGAGCCTTCTGCGATATTTTAGTTCTGCATACTTGCTTACTTTCTGCATATATAAGGCATTATACGCACCGCCCAGTGCGCCTACTACAGGTATTCCCTGTAAAAACTTCATGTACAGCAGCTCTTTGCTCAAGCAATCCGAAGCGTCTCTGATTCGTTCTTCCATATTTGCCTCAGAAGTAAACTCTCCGTTAGCTATAAAGTAGTCCGCTTCATCATTAAGCTTCCTTAAATCATTTCCTGAGGAAAGTGCTCCCTGTATGAGAAGCAAAATAAATTTTTTCTCATCAGGCTTATCGTAATCATAACCAAAGTTCAAAGCGATCTGATAAACGTTCTTGAGCAATGTCCCCGTAAAAAGAAAAATGTCGGGAATGCCTATGCCGAGCGCGCCGAGTCCGACCCCTGAAACGCCTGAAACTAAAGTGTTTACAACACCTGAGGTCTTGGCATTAGATGAATAAGCCTTTAAGTTTTTCTTGTTTCTGTCGCGGGCTTCCTTGAACTCATTAAACTCAAATTCTTCCTCTATTTTTTCTTTTCTGTAAGTCTTCTCTATTATATCTGTGCCCTTTTCGAATATGATTTGAAACGATTTATAAAAAGCCTTATCAAGCGTAGCCTGAAGGCCCTCAGGCACTTTATCCTCCAGAAGCTGAACGAGCTTTGAATCCTCCTTTTTGATGTTTTTCACAAGGAAATCCAACTCTTGTCTCTGCAGTTTAAACCATTCTTTCTCCATCGCGGTTTTGCTTTTAAACATTGCGTACTGTCCTCCGAAAGCGTATACTTTAACTATGAAAAAAGTTTATTTATCTTGTGAGGCTGTGCCTCCGCTTACATCATATCTTACTCAGCTGGGATATGCAATAGAAGTCGTTTCACATGAAGGTATCACCTACCATCCCGTATCAACTCACCCCGACATCTTCATGTGTCGTTTTGGTGTGTGGGAAAACATAATGATTTTCCCGGGAAACCCCGACAATCTCTCGCCTAAGTATCCCGGAAACGTAATTTACAACGCAGTATGCACAGGGAAATACTTCATTCACAATCTCAAGCTTACAGATAGCGAGCTCCTTGCTGCAGCTGATAAATGGAACACGCAGCTTGAGTTTGTTGATGTTCCCCAAGGCTATACAAGGTGTTGCTGCCTTCCTGTAGACGACAGTTCTTTCATCACCTCGGACATGGGAATTGCAAAAGCTCTGAGCGATGCAGGGGCTGAAGTTCTTATTATAGAAAAAGGTCATATCTCTCTATCTGGTTTTGATTATGGTTTCATCGGCGGCTGCGCCGGCCATATAGTAACATCCGAAAGCAAAGGTAATGAAGATAACTCTAACATCCCTACCATAGTATTCAACGGAGATCTTTCGAACCATCCCGATTACAATAAAATAACCGCGTTCATCAATGAACGCGGTATAGATATCGCATATTTTAAAGATTATCCGCTAACCGACATCGGCAGCATTATTACGGCTCCACTTTAGAAATGAATTCTTCAAGCGTCTGTCCGAGGGACATTCTGACTCTCGGCAGAAGCATCGGATCATCTCCCGGATAAGCCTTTCCCGGTTGTGTCGTCACTGCACATAGGAATCCCGAATCTCTGACCATCTGCACGCTTGAATCATTATAATCTCCGTAAGGATATGCGAATGCATCACGACTACCGCATATCTTTATAGACTTTTCAAGGTCTGCCATGCCTTCCTCATAAGAAATGGCAGTGAATATTCCACCATGTCCTATATTACCGCCGCCTCTATG
Source organism: Bacillota bacterium (assembly GCA_030529015.1). GTDB lineage: Bacteria > Bacillota > Clostridia > Peptostreptococcales > Anaerovoracaceae > Lentihominibacter. Next base: position 3,737 of record JAUMXT010000030.1, read on the forward strand.
CATGTTATGGGAATGGGATTCATAATAAACGTAATCGCTGTCGTATTCGGCGATTTTTTTCTTGCCATTATTTGTAGTGATCATGAAACTGGTAGCGGGAACCTTACATTTCTCAAGCACCGGGATCCCGCACTCAAGAAAGCTCTTTGATCCATCGTCAAAACATAGTACTATGCTTTTATCAGGTAAGAGCAGCTTGCCGTCAACGTATTCTCTGACTTCCTTCCAAGTCGGATAATAATAGCCTTCGTCATTTAGCCAGTTCAATTCTTCTTCAAGAGCCTGCATCGATATGTAATTGCCGAATCTGTCATATAAATCATCAGGCGGGTCATTCTCATCATACACGTAATGATACATGCATATGCTTACTCCTGCCGTCTCATATTCTGTATTCGGCAACACGTTTATTATTCTTGAAACTCTCGTTTTATTGCCGCTATCATCAGCCACCGTATAAGTAATTTCGTTTTCGCCGGCTCTTTTAATTTCTCCGCCTTTTACCGTTACTTTTTCGGTTATATCGTTACCGTGTTCGTCTGTGGCAGAATATCCCGGTTCGACGAATTCTTCTCCCAGAAGCAGTTCTTCATCAGTTTCCGCGTCTTTTAAGTCTATTCTCGGATTCATTTCATCACCGACGATAACATCTCTTGTGATTTCAAGGTGTCCTACAGAATAAGTGAGCGTATATGTACCCGGTGTTGAAGTATCTATTTTCCCTTCTACTTTCACTTTATCGGATACATCTTTCCCATCAACTCTGGCACATGCTCCCGCCTCTTCATAGACACCATAAAGGCCTAATTCGACCTTACTGTCTCCCTTTAAAGATAGTGTCAGATGAATCGTATAGTAGATAAAAACGAATCCTGCAAGAACAATTACTGCAAGTGCTAATATTGCTGTTATAAGCTTCAATTCTTTCTTCATGTCTGTTGCCCTGTTTTATAGTAAAAACTTCTATTTCATTGTATCACATTTATGATAAAATAAAAGCATGAAAACACATGCAATAATACCCGTCTTCATTCCTCATAAAGGCTGTCCCAACGACTGCGTGTTCTGTAACCAGAAAGCAATAACAGCAAGGACTGCCGATGTGAGCCCCGAAGATGTGAGAAACTTAATAGAACGATACTTGCCTACACTTCAGGACAGAGGCATCACTACGATCGAAGTTGCCTTTTTCGGAGGCAGCTTCACCGGTATCCCGATAGAAGAACAGTCTGCATTTCTTGCAGTAGCCAAGGAATACAAGGACAAAGGTCTCATACACAAGATCCACATGTCCACAAGGCCTGATTACATCGATAAAGAAATCCTTGATAATCTCAAAAAATACGATGCCGATATAATAGAACTGGGAGTGCAGTCATTCGATCCCGATGTATTAGAAGCCTCAAACAGAGGTCATCTTGCAGAAGATGTCTATAAGGCCTGCGACCTGATAAAAGAATACGGCTTCGAGCTTGGCATACAGCTGATGATAGGGCTTCCGCAGGACAGCCTTGAAAAATGCATTTATTCAGCTAAGGAAACCGTTAAAATCGGTCCTTCCATCGCAAGACTCTATCCTACCATCGTGCTCAACGATACAGCCCTTTATGACATGTATCGTGAAGATAAATACAAACCTCTTACAACTGAAGAAGCAGTTGTCATAACCAAGGAAATGTATAAGATCCTTGATGATGCAGGCATAAACATAATCAGGGTCGGACTGAAAAGCACCGATCTCATCACAGAAGGCGGCGAAGTCAGAGGTCACACATACCACCCTGCTTTCAGGCAGCTGGTCGAAGGAGAGATAGCGAAAGAACAGCTTGAAGAACAGCTGTTAAATCTCCTCGCATCAGCCGGATCATCGGAAGCGCCGAAATCATCGGAAGCGCCGGAGGCTTCGAAAGGGTGCGCCTTTGCATTCGTGAGCAACGGAGTTTCTTTTTCATACATGATAGGAAATTCTAAGGCCAACAAGCTTTACTTCGAAGAAAAATATCCGGACATCAAAATCCGCTTCAAAACAGACTCTTCCCTTGAAGCAGGACGCTATATTGTGTTAAAATTATGATTCAACGAAAACAATAAAATTTAAATATATCAGGAGGATAAAATGAGAGCAGTAATAACAGTATTAGGAAAAGATATGGTTGGTATCCTTGCTAAAGTAAGTACAGCATGCGCAGAAGCGAATGCCAATGTTGTTGAAGTTACTCAGTCAGTTCTTGAAGAATACTTCGCAATGATCATGCTTGTAGATATCGATAAGATCAATTGCTCCCTCGAAGAAATGAAAAACGGTATCGAGGCTGCAGTTCCTGAAATGAAGGTTCACGTTATGCACGAAGATATTTTCAATTCAATGCACAGAATCTAACAAACGAGCATAACAGGAGGTAACGACATGATTAATATGAAAGACATCATGGAAACCATAACCATGATACAGGACGAACACCTTGACATCAGGACCATCACTATGGGAATATCCCTCATCGACTGTTGTGACAGCGATATCGACAAATCCTGCCAAAAGGTATACGACAAAATATACAGACTCACTAAAGACCTGGTTAAAACAGGCGAAGATATAGAAAAAAAATACGGCATCCCTATCGTCAACAAGAGAATCTCGGTAACTCCGATTTCTATCCTTGTAGGCGCCTCCGGCGGTGACCCTGTTAAATATGCAAAGACGCTGGATCGCGTTGCTAAGGACGTTGGCGTCAATTTCATCGGCGGCTATTCTGCCCTCGTGCACAAAGGTTTCGCAGCAGGCGAAAGAGAACTGATCGAATCCATCCCGAGAGCACTTGCCGAAACAGACTTCGTGTGCTCATCGGTAAACGTCGGTTCTACTAAGGCCGGCATCAATATGGATGCGGTGAAGCTTATGGGTGAAGTAGTCAAAGAAACTGCTGAGCTGACTAAGGATCGTCAGTGCATCGGAGCTGCCAAGCTCGTAGTATTCTGCAATGCACCGGAAGACAATCCGTTCATGGCAGGAGCTTTCCACGGTGTGGGAGAACCTGACTGCGTTATCAACGTAGGTGTTTCAGGACCGGGCGTAGTAAGATCGGCTCTTGCTAAAATGCCTAAGGATGCTTCCCTTAACGAAGTTGCAGACCTTATCAAAAAGACTGCATTCAAAATCACAAGAATGGGACAGCTGGTTGGCGCAGAAGCATCTGCCCGTCTGGGAGTGCCGTTCGGAATCATCGACTTATCACTGGCCCCTACTCCTGCAGTAGGTGACTCGGTAGCATATATCTTAGAAGAAATCGGTCTTGAACAGTGCGGAACTCACGGAACTACTGCTGCACTTGCAATGCTCAACGACGCTGTTAAAAAAGGCGGCGTAATGGCATCATCAAATGTTGGCGGACTGTCAGGCGCATTCATCCCTGTGTCAGAAGATGCCGGAATGATCGAAGCTGCTAAGGCAGGAACTCTCACTATCGAAAAACTGGAAGCCATGACTGCAGTATGCTCAGTTGGACTTGATATGATAGTACTTCCGGGCGAAACTCCTGCAGAAACCATTTCAGCGATTATCGCAGATGAAGCTGCTATCGGTATGGTAAATTCCAAGACTACTGCAGTAAGAGTCATCCCTGCTATCGGATATAATGAAGGCGAGATCCTCGACTTCGGAGGCCTCCTCGGAAGCGGACCTATCATGGCTGTAAACGAAAAATCATCTGCTGTCATGATCAACAGAGGCGGCAAGATCCCTGCACCAATGCAGAGCCTAAAGAACTAAACTAACACATTACAATAAAAAGAGACCTCATTAAGAGGTCTCTTTGATTTTCACAATTTAATTTTCATCATCTTCATCATCTGCATCATCGGCAACCTTTGCCTTCTGTGCCAGCTTAACGAATCGTTCCGACTGCGCTTGATTGATTTTAAAAATTGCGACAGCGATTGCTGCTACTATTATACCTAATACTACAAGATAAGGCATGGCACACTCCTTTCTGCGATTTTGATGACTTCTATTACATATATTTTACAACGAAGATGTTATTTATTCAAGACTTTCTATGGACTCAAAACGATAGCCCATATCCTTCCATTTAGTAATCAATTCATCTAAGATCTCTGCATTTGTCTTTGATGTGCTATGAAGTAAAACAATCGCTCCGGGATGTATTCGAGGAAGCAGTTTTTCCATCGCTTCTTCTCTTGTGGGCTGGTCTGATTCATACCAGTCTACATATGCAAGACTCCAGAAGATGGTTTTATAACCAAGCTTCCGGGCCATTGCCAAGTTGTCTTCATTATACTTACCTTGAGGAGGTCTGTAATACTTTTTAAGGTTCTGTCCCGTCACCTCTTTATATGCTTTCTCAAGGCCGGTGAGCTCAGATTTGAATTCGGATTCTGCGGCGATTTCGTTCATGTTGGGATGGGTGAAGGTATGATTGCCGACAACATGGCCTTCTGCCACCATCCTTTTAACCAGTTCGGGACTTGTTGCTATATAATTACCTACTAAAAAGAAGGCCGCCTTAACATCATGTTTTTTAAGCACATCCAATATCTTAGCTGTATATCCGTTTTCATAGCCTGCATCAAAGGTCAGATAAATAACCTTTTCATCGGTTTCCTCTGCATAATAGGCATCGTATTTTGCCAAGTATTGTGCACTGGCATTTGCTATCGGCACTGCGCCTTCCTGCTGAAAGCTCAAGCCCCAATCACCGTCGGCAGACGTTATTACAGCTTCCTGCTCAATAACCTTTGATCTTGTAAATACACCTACCGCCACAAAGGTTACGACCAGCACGATCATCAGCACCGCAAGGCCTTTTTTTCTTATCATAAATATCATAAAAACACCACCTGTAACAATATATTACGGTGGTGCATTCATTATGATTATTCAATACCAAGCACTTTATAATCTTGATCTTCTATAATCTTTTTCAGAACGTCGTCTGCCACATCATTCTTAAGCTCAACTACTGCAGTTCCTGCTTCATGACTTACTTCTGCAGCTTCAACTTCCGGCATTGCTTCCAGAACTTTCTTTACTCTAGCCTCACAATGCATACACATCATGCCTTCAATACTCATTGTCTTTTTCATAATTTTTTCCTCTCCGCGTATTTTTAATAAATTAAGTCTCAATGCATTTGTCACTACACAAAAGCTTGATAAACTCATTGCTGCCGCTGCAAACATCGGATTCAGCTGCCATCCTAAAACAGATATGAACACACCTGCTGCCAGCGGAATGCCTATGATATTATATATAAATGCCCAGAACAAATTCTGATGTATATTTCTTAAAGTGGCCCTGCTGAGTCTTACTGCCGCTGCCACATCTAAAAGACTGTTGTTCATAAGAACCACGTCTGCTGCATCTATAGCCACATCAGTCCCTGCTCCTATAGCAATTCCTATATCTGCCCTTGTAAGTGCAGGCGCATCATTTATACCGTCACCAACCATGATGACCTTACCTTTTTCCTGCAAGCTGCGTATCGTCTGTTCCTTGCCGTCAGGCAGCACTCCTGCTATCACCTTGTCTACGCCGGCCTGCCTTCCTATCGCTTCAGCTGTACGCGCATTATCTCCTGTCAGCATCACTACCTTGATTCCCAGCTCCTGCAACTGCCTAATTGCCTCAGGGCTATCGGATTTGATCACATCAGCTACAGCTATAATTCCCATGAGTTCTTCATCCTTACCGAAGAACAGCGGCGTCTTTCCTTCGTCTGCAAGGCGTTCTGCCCTTTCCTTCATTTCCGTAGGAATCTCGAACTGTCTATCTGCAAAGCTCAGGCTTCCTCCTGTAAATACGCTTTTTGAATCTGCGGACTTTGCAGTTATACCGTTGCCCGGAAGAACCAGGAAATCCACTACAGCGTATGGCTCGACAGCTTTTTTCTCTGCAGCCGAAACCACTGCTTTTGCCAGCGGATGCTCGCTCTTTCGTTCAATTGAATATGCCAGCTTCATAAGCTCCGACTCGGTAACACCCGGCGATGTAATTATATCTGTTACCTTTGGCTCGCCCTTGGTGATAGTCCCTGTTTTATCAAGTGCTGCGATTTTGACCTTGCCGGTTTCCTCCAAAGATACGGCCGTCTTAAACAATATCTTATTTTTAGCGCCCAGTCCGCTACCCACCATTATGGCTACAGGTGTCGCCAGTCCTAATGCGCAAGGGCAGCTTATAACAAGTACCGAAATTCCTCTTGCCAAGGCGTATCCCAACGGCTGACCTAAAACAAGCCATACTGCCATTGTTATAAAGGCGATAGCAATAACTGCGGGAACAAATACTCCCGATACCTTATCCGCCACTTTGGCAATTGGTGCTTTAGTCGCTGCCGCATCACTTACCATCTGTATAATTTGAGCAAGAGTAGTATCTTCACCTACCCTTACGGCTTCACACCTAAGAAATCCCGACATGTTTACTGTTGCTGCCGAAACCATGTCCCCGGCACCTTTATCAACAGGAATGCTTTCACCTGTGAGTGCCGATTCATTTACTGCACTTATTCCTTCTTCAACGATACCGTCAACGGGTATGCTTTCTCCCGGGCGAACGACAAATATATCACCCTTCTTTACTTGATCAACGGCTACTGTCGTTTCCGCTTCCTCTCCACTTTCGTTCGTTCTTATCAATACAGCTGTTTTCGGAGCCAGCTTCATAAGGCTTTTTAATGCATCAGTCGTCTTACCCTTTGACCTTGCTTCCAGCATTTTACCAACGGTTATCAGCGTAAGGATCATTCCGGCAGATTCGAAATACAGATCGTGTATGTGCCCCGTATCTATCAAGACGTATGAGCTGTATACGAACGCAGCGCCTGCCCCTAAGGCTACAAGGGTATCCATATTCGGCGCCCTGTTTATAAGACCCTTAAATCCGTTTATAAAGAACTTCTGGTTTATGACCATAATTATGCCGGTCAATATCAGCTGAATAATGCCCTGTCCTACGACGTTATCTTGCAATGTTCCCGGCACCGGCCATTCCAGCATTCCCACACCCATGGAAATATACATTAATACTATCAAAAACCCCAGCGATGCAAAGAGGCGCTTTTTCATCTGCGAAGTTTCTGTATCTTCCAAAGCATCTGCGCTTATTGTTCCTGCGCTTTCCGCAGCGCCGCCTGCGGCTTTGGAAAATGCCCCGTATCCTGCAGCCTGTACTGCAGCGACGATTTCTTCTTCCGAAGCTGTTCCTTCAACGCCCATTGAATTGGTAAGAAGATTTACGGTGCAGCTTTGTACGCCCGGCACATTGCCTACAGCCTTTTCCACTCGAGCACTGCATGCTGCACAGCTCATTCCTGTAACTTCAAATTTCATCATTTCATCAACCTCTGTAATGTATCGACAAGCTCGTCGATAGTTTCATCCTTCCCGCTTCTGATATCATCAGCTACACAAGTTCGTATGTGTTCCGAAAGAAGCACCTTGTTAAACGAATTGAGCGCCGCGTTAGCTGCTGCAACTTGTATGAGTATATCCGTACAGTATGCATCTTCTTCTACCATTCGTTTTATTCCTCTGATCTGTCCTTCTATACGATTAAGACGATTTAAAAGGCTTCTTAATTCCTCTTCGGAACGTTCCTTTGTTTTATGACAACAATTATTCATTACTAATAATCCTTTCGAAAAAAGTGTTCTCGATTTCCTAGGTTCATATTATACCCTATGGGGGTATATGTCAATGTGCAAACATACCGTTTATGACATATATCGGTTTACTTTTTTGATTATAGTGATATAATATCCTTTGGAATTTAACATGGAGGCTATTTATGAAATTCGAAAAGAAAATGACATACGGCATATTAGCATGCCTTATTATTGCCATACCGGCCTGGCTTTTAGGCAAAGCCTTTCCGATAATAGGCGGGCCTGTTTTCGGTATCTTATTCGGTATGATACTGGCATTTATCAAAAGACCTGATACATTTGATCCCGGCATCAAATATACATCAAAGGCTATACTTCAGTATTCAATTATCCTTTTAGGATTTGAGATGAACCTGTTTAACGTCATAAAGGTAGGCGGACAATCTCTGATGGTAATGATTTTCACGTTATCATCATCGTTTATCACAGCTTATCTCGTTGGTAAGGCTATGAAGATAGAAGGTAAAACCACTACTCTTATCGGTGTCGGAACATCTATCTGCGGCGGTTCGGCAATTGCTGCAACAGCTCCTGTTATACAGGCTAAGGATGAGGACGTGGCTCAGGCTATTTCAACGATATTCCTGTTCAACATAATTGCAGTATTCATATTCCCTCCGCTGGGACATATGCTCGGACTTTCAGATACAGGTTTCGGTATGTGGGCAGGTACTGCCATAAACGATACTTCATCGGTAGTTGCTGCAGGAGCTTCATGGAGCAGTGCGGCAGGAAATGATACAGCGCTTGCATTTGCAACAATCGTAAAGCTTACACGTACGCTTATGATCGTTCCGATTACACTTGTGCTGGCAATTTACACTACACGTAAGATCAAGAAGGAAAACGCTGCTAAAGGTAACGAGGGCAGCAATTTCAGTATTGCTAAAGTATTCCCTTGGTTCGTACTGGGCTTCGTGTTTACTGCCATACTCAACACCTTCCTTCCTATCCCTGACGGCGTATCATCAGGACTTGCGCAGGCAGGAAAATTTATGATCGTAATGGCAATGACAGCTATAGGTCTTAACACCAACCTAAAAAAGCTTCTGACCAATGGTCTGAAGCCTATATGTTTAGGTTTATGCTGTTGGTTCGTAGTGGCAGTAGTGTCACTGATCGTACAGAATTTTATCGGTATGATTTAATAATCAAGTTCAAGTGTCACAGGGCAGTGATCGCTTCCGTAAACATCGGTAAGTATCTCTGCCTTTTTTAATTTATCTTTTAATGCTTCCGAGGTTAAGAAGTAGTCTATACGCCACCCTGCATTATTTTTTCTGGCATTGAATCTATAGCTCCACCATGAATACACTCCTTCCAGGTCAGGATAAAAGTATCTGAATGTATCTATAAATCCTGCATCCTGCATAGCGCTCATTTTAGAACGTTCCTCGTCTGTAAAACCCGCATTCTTTCTGTTTGTTTTAGGGTTTTTAAGGTCTATCTCCTTATGTGCCACATTAAAATCTCCGCATGTAACAACTGGCTTTGTTTCTTCGAGTTTCTTAAGATATGCTCTGAAGTCGTCCTCCCATTTCATACGATAGTCAAGTCTCTTAAGTCCATCCTGTGAATTAGGTACATAGACGTTCACAAGATAAAACTCATCGTATTCTGCAGTTATCACTCGTCCTTCATGATCGTGTTCATCTATCCCTATTCCGTAGGAAACTGAAATCGGCTCTGTTTTAGAAAACACAGCTGTACCCGAATATCCTTTTTTCTCTGCTGAACACCAGTACTGATAGTATCCTTCAAGCGGCACCTCTGCCTGTCCTTCCTGCATTTTAGTTTCCTGAATACAAAGGATATCCGGATCCTGTTCTGCCGCAAAATCAAGGAATCCTTTACCCATAGCTGCTCTTATACCGTTAACATTCCATGATATCAATTTCATTTTTCTTCCTCCTATATCAGACAAAGTCCCGCACCCATACGCATATATGTGCCGCCTTCTCTTCTGTAAGATTCAAACATATCAGGCTCACAACATGTGCAGTGACTGCTTATTTCTATATTTTCTTCGGGAATGCCGATATCCATCAGCATCCTTTTGTTTATTCCTTTAAGGTCGATATAGTACTTATCTCCCTTTTTCTCCGCATAGTCATCAATAAAGGCCCACGGCTCTTCAAAAATGTCAAATGAATATTTGCCGCCTGCAAACGCTTCGTAGACATCATCTCCTGTTTCGAAGCAGCATTTACTTATTCCCGGTCCTATAAATGCCATTATATTTTCAGGATCACAACCATACTCACGGTTCATCATATACACTGCCTTGGCAGCAATTCCCTTAGCGGTTCCCTTCCATCCTGCGTGAACCAGGCCTATCACATTACGCATGTAGTCAAACAAATATACAGGGATGCAGTCTGCATGAAGAGTCGTAAGAAGCACGCCTCTCAAATCAGTTATAAGCCCGTCTGTATTTTCAAGTTCTACCGGTCTGTATGGTCTTTGCTCTATTATCTCTATATGATCCTCGTGAACCTGCTTAGGCCATACCGGCATAGCTTCTTCGAGCCAGTTTTCCTCGAATACATCTTCTCTATCATATGGATATCCTTCTGTTGCACCTTCCTTAGTCGAGAAAAAACCTGTTACTTCTTCGAACTGAGGGAATACTTCTATATATTTATCAGCCATTGTTTTTCCTTTCTTTTTCACTGTTATCATCTGTTTTTTATATTCTAACATATATATCTACCATACACAAAATTTTAGTATATTTGTATTAATTCACAAATAATTTTAAATAATTTTTGATTTTTAGGTTGACAGCCACAAATTTGAGTGTTATATTGTCCATCGTACCCCAAACGTACACAACAATCTATAACCCGATAGAGGTGCGGAACAGAAGAAAATCAGGGAGCCGGCAGGTTATGATCTGATTGGAGGTGAAGTCCGCCGAATCATATCAACGGGCGCGTTGATATGGTGGGCATACAGTGAATATCTGTATGACTGTCTGCCGTGTGGAAACGGCAGTTGCGCTATCCTTATATGACCTGTTCTTTCCATGCAGTATGAGTCGATAAGGATGCTTATCGGCTTTTTTTATTAAGAACAGGAGGTAATTTATTATGTTTGGAACAATTTGGGCATTAGTCCCACCATTACTCGCTATCGCACTGGCACTTATTACTAAAGAGGTTTACAGTTCACTGTTTATAGGCATTGTTGCAGGTGGACTTTTATGGTCAGGCTTTTCTTTTACCGGAACGTTCGAACACGTTCTTAACGATGGCCTTATTGCAAGCCTTTCGGACGGCTACAATGTCGGCATACTTATCTTCCTCGTTATTCTCGGAATCATGGTATGTCTTATGAACAGAAGCGGCGGTTCTGCCGCCTTCGGCAGATGGGCTGAAGCACATATCAAGTCAAGAGTAGGCGCTCAGCTTGCAACATTCGTACTGGGAATGCTTATATTTATCGATGACTACTTCAACTGTCTTACTGTCGGCAATGTTATGAGACCTGTAACCGACAAATACAACGTATCGAGGGCAAAGCTCGCATACATAGTAGACAGTACTGCAGCTCCGATCTGTATCATCGCACCGATTTCATCATGGGCAGCAGCCGTAACAGGCTTCGTTCCCGGCGAAGACGGATTCTCGATTTTCTTGAGAGCTATACCATATAATTTCTACGCAATACTTTCCATCGTTATGGTCGTTTTGATAGTAGTGATTAAAATAAACAACGGACCGATGTGAACTCATGAAAAAAACGCTTTGAACGGCGACCTGTATAAAGTAAGCAACAGAGTTTATTAAAACGCAGA
>JAUMXT010000139.1 GCA_030529015.1 Bacillota bacterium
AATGCCAGTAGCATGGTTTTCTCCTTGTGCTCTGTATTGTTGCTGCGTCGTTATTATTTAAAAGTAACCAGAACGTCTCCTGCGTTTACAGTTGCGCCCTTAGCTGCAGGTACTGTGTCTACTGTTCCTGCTGCCAGTGCAGTGATTTCGTTTTCCATCTTCATAGCTTCCAGAACCAGAAGAACGTCTCCTGCGTTTACTGCCTGTCCCGGAGCAACCTTAACGTCCAGAACTGTTCCAGGCATTGGAGCTGTTACTGATCCGGCTCCGCCTGCTGCAGGTGCAGGTGCTGCTGCAGGAGCAGGGGCAGGTGCCGCAGGTGCTGCAGGTGCCGCTGCTACAGGCGCAGGAGCTGCCACAGGTGCTGCAGGAGCTGCTGCTCCACCAACTTCTTCTACTTCAACTGCATATGTAGTTCCATTAACAGTAATATTATACTTTTTCATAGTTTTCTTTTCCTTTCGATAATATATATTCCGTTATTGTCAGTTAAAATTTTCTACTTGCTATGCAGTCTTCTCTGGCTGCATTTGTCCAAAGAGTAGTCTCTCCGGAAATCCTGCTGATTTTTCTTACCACCAGGTTGGATGTTCCACCGCTTCCCTGATAAGCTGCGATTGCTGCTGCGATAACTGCCGCAATAACTTCATCATCGTTACTTACCGGTGCTGCTGCTACAGGCGCTGCTGAGGGCGCCGCAGCGGCTTCTGTCTTCGCTGACGCCTTATCTCCTTTCGATGCAACTCCCATTACTTTACCCATGATGGCTACGAAAGCCCACAACAGGCAAAGGATAAGAAATGTAGTTCCAAGGCCCATGAGCATTGTCACTAAGGACCCTGTCATCTTTTCACCAAAGCTAAGTGAATCAAATAATGCAGGATCTGGAATATTGCCGTGCTTCTTTGACGGTAATGATTCTCTCTTAGTGCTCAGCATATCAAGAGCACTGATGATTCTCTGTCTTGTAGTAGCAGGTTCGATAACATCATCAACGTATCCCAGTCCTGCTGCAACGTACGGATTATTGAACTTTTCTTCGTATTCTGCGATCTTTTCTGCTCTCAGAGCATCAGGATCGTCAGCTTCCTTGATTTCCTTCTTAACTGAAGAAATGATATTTACAGCGCCGGAAGCTCCCATTACTGCGATCTGTGCAGTAGGCCATGCCATTACCATGTCTGCTCCCAGTTCCTTGTTACACATTCCGATGTACGCACCGCCGTAAGCCTTTCTCAGTACAACAGTTACCTTAGGAACTGTAGCTTCGCAGTATGCGTAGAGCATCTTAGCTCCGTGTCTGATAATGCCGCCGTATTCCTGTCCTGTTCCAGGGAGGAATCCAGGTACATCTTCCAGAGTCAGCAGAGGAATGTTGAACGCGTCACATCTTCTGATGAATCTTGCCGCCTTATCGGAAGCATCGATGTCGAGACATCCTGCGCCAACCTTAGGCTGGTTAGCGATAACGCCTACTGTAGCTCCGTCAAGTCTGATGTAGCAAGTAATCATGTTCTTAGCGAAATGAGGCATTACGTCGAAGTATTTGCCGTCATCTGCAATCTTAGTGATTACTTCGTACATGTCATATGCTTTGTTAGGGTTATCAGGAATGATTTCGTTAAGTTCAGGAATCATTCTGTTGATATCGTCTGTGCAAGCATAAACAGGTGCTGTTTCCATATTGTTTGAAGGCATGTAGCTTAAGAGCTCTCTTACCATCATCAGTGTTTCTGTATCATCCTTGCCGATGAAGTGCGCTACGCCACTGATAGTGTTGTGAGTCATAGCTCCACCCAGCTGTTCTGCTGTTACTACTTCGCCTGTTACAGTCTTGATAACTTCAGGTCCTGTAATGAACATCTGGCTTGTCTTATCTACCATGAACACATAGTCTGTGATAGCCGGTGAATAAACCGCACCACCTGCACATGGTCCCATGATAACTGAAATCTGTGGGATAACGCCTGAAGAAATAGTGTTGTTGTAGAAGATCTTACCGAATCCTGAAAGTGCAGCTACACCTTCTTCTACTCTGGCACCGCCTGAGTCCTGAAGTCCTACTACAGGAGCGCCCATCTTCAGAGCCATATTCTGTATCTTTACTATCTTTTCTGCATGGTATTCACCAAGGGATCCGCCGCTTACAGTAAAGTCCTGAGCGAAAGCAAATACGAGTCTTCCTTCAACCTGACCGTATCCTGTAACTACGCCGTCACTTGGCATTTCCTTTTCATCCATGCCGAAGTTGTTACATCTGTGCTTTACGAAAACATCCATTTCAACAAAACTGTCTTTGTCAAAAAGTATTTCTAATCTTTCTCTGGCAGTAAGCTTGCCCTTTGCATGCTGAGCTTCGATTCTTTTTTCACCGCCGCCCAGTAACAGTTTCTCTTTTTTTTCACGGAGCTGTTCAAGCTTGTTCATCTACGCTTCCTCCTTAAAGTTTATAATTTGTATAATAACATTCTCACTATACTGCAAATGCTTGATTTTTGCAATCTTGTTTTTGTTTGTATACATTATTCATTTTCAGACATTTTAGCCCTTGAAATCACGATGGAGCGGGTATTTGTCTGTCAGTTCCTTAACGATGGCTCTTGCCTTGTCCATTTCAGCCGCTTCGCCCTTGCTGTCAATAACCAGAGCGATGGCTTCCGCAACTTTCTCTATATCTTCTTCTACGAAGCCTCTGCTGGTCATTGCAGGAGTTCCCAGTCTCAGTCCGCTTGTTACGAATGGGCTCTGAGGATCGTTAGGAATAGTGTTCTTATTGGTAGTAATGTTCGCTTCATCCAGCAGATTTTCAGCCAGCTTACCTGTGATATCCTTATTCACCAGCTTAACCAGGATCAGATGGTTATCAGTACCTCCCGATACCAGCTCGAAGCCTCTTGCTGTAAGTCCGTCTGCCAGTGCCTTAGCATTCTTAAGTACCTGCTTCTGGTATTCCGCGAATTCCGGATCCATAGCTTCCTTAAAGCATACTGCCTTAGCTGCGATGATATGCATTAAAGGTCCGCCCTGTGTTCCCGGGAAGATAGCCTTGTCGATCTTCTTGGCAAATTCTTCTTTGCAAAGAATCATGCCGCCTCTAGGTCCTCTGAGTGTCTTGTGAGTAGTACTTGTTACTATGTGTGCATGTTCCATTGGATTTGGGTGAAGTCCCGCTGCAACAAGGCCTGCGATATGCGCCATATCTACCATCAGCAGAGCGCCTACTTCGTCAGCGATCTCTCTGAATTTGTCTGTATGTATGGTTCTCGGATATGCTGATGCGCCTGCTACGATGAGCTTTGGCTTGTGCTTGAGCGCCAGTTCTCTCACATTATCAAAGTTGATGGTTTCCGTTTCGGGATCGAGTCCGTAAGGAACGAAATTATATGAGATTCCCGAATAGTTTACCGGGGATCCGTGTGTCAGATGGCCTCCGTTTGAAAGGTCCATACCGAGAACTGTATCTCCGTATTCCAGAACTGCCTGATAAACAGCTGTGTTAGCATTAGCGCCTGAATGAGGCTGTACGTTGGCATGGTCTGCACCGAAGATTTTCTTCGCACGTTCGATTGCCAATGTTTCAACTTCATCTACGAACTCACATCCGCCGTA
>JAUMXT010000140.1:0-3243 GCA_030529015.1 Bacillota bacterium
CCAGATTTCCGTTTGTAATTTGTCCCAGGGAAGAGTTGATTTTTTTAAGATTGTTGATGATTACTTTTTTAATAAGAATGTATATAAATACAAAAAGAGTTGCAAAAATCAGTACCTGCATAAACACAGAGGTGAAAAGCGATGCATCTCGCATAAACATGGCATCTGCCTTGGGCATAGCAGCTATAATGCAATAACCTTCGGCAAAGTCAAAAACATAGATGTAATCCTCCCGGTATCCGTTGGTACTGTTGGTGATGGGAGTTTCGTACAGGGATGAAGCAGAAGATCCTGATTTCATTTCCTCGTTGGGAATCAGTCCGATTGAAGATATGTGCTTTTTCCCATATTCATTTTCTGTAACAAGGTTTAAATTTTCGTCGCAAACTGCCACAAAGCCTTGTGTGCCAACATGGCGGTTTTTAGTTACATCAATAACAAATTCATCAAGCATTTTATGGAATTGCTCTGCACTGTAGCCTACTTGTATATAGTTACCGTCTTCAAGGGCGATGCCTGCAAACTTACGCATGGTTTTTCCGT
The DNA here is from genome assembly GCA_030529015.1 of Bacillota bacterium. Classification (GTDB taxonomy): domain Bacteria; phylum Bacillota; class Clostridia; order Peptostreptococcales; family Anaerovoracaceae; genus Lentihominibacter. Next base: position 544 of record JAUMXT010000140.1, read on the forward strand.
CGCTGCCTACAGGTCCGTACTCTTGTACAAAAGAGGCTTCTCCTTGAGATAGTACCATAAACTCTTTGGACTGTTGGGTACTGTTCATATTAAAGTTGTTTACAAGAGAAGAGTTGGTGGAGTTTTGAATAAATCCGTCTTTTCCGACGATGTTGATTTCTATTACGTCATACGTTGCTGCAAGCTCTGTAAGAGGAGTATCAGGATTTTTTAGATGTGCATCAGCAATTTCTTTAACCAATTCCAAAAGATAATTATCCGATTTGCCCTTTACGTCGGTTTTTACATCGTTTATAGAAGACGTAAAAAGCTCCTGGGTTTCAATCTGGGCAATACCATTTTGCAAAAAGAAGGTGAAAGTGCTTGTAACGAGGTAAGCAACCACAATACAAGCCAGTAACCACCTCTGAAAAGTACGTGCTATTTGTGGCCCTTTCTTTTTTGTAGATTTATCACGGCTTAAAAGGGTTACTATTATAATGGATAATCCCACCGATAAAGCATTCCCCAAAATCATTATAAGGCTTGCACCCTTAACAAATTTGAAGGCATAGGAGGAGTTGTCCATGTTAGTGAGAAATATAAGCGACATATGCACAACTTCGCAAACTGCTGTAATGCACACGCCGTATCCCCAGGTAGGCTTTTTGTTATCGAACATAAACTTCCTCAATCCTGCCGCCATAAGTCCTGCAAGAACCGTTGCCAAAGAGCACGCAAGCTGTGTGTAGTCAGCATCGGGATTCCATATTACTGAAAACCAGCGGAACAATCCTCCGATAACACCTGAGATAATACCCGCAGGTGCTCCGAAGATAAGGCCTGCGGAAAGAGGTGCTGCGTCGCGAACGTTTGCTTTGGTGCCCAGCCAGTCAACTCCGTATATTGAAGCAAAGGCAGAGGACAATCCAAAAACAATACCTATTATAACTTGTTTTTTCATGTAACTCAGTTTTTTGGTGGGCGAGTATTTATCGGCAAGATAAATAACCGTTACCAAAAGACAGTTCAAAAAAATAGGGATTAACAGTTTCATTTTTGCACCTTCTTTTGTAAACTTGGTTTATTAAAGGAAATCAGGCTCAATCGCACTGCCTGAATAATCTTATCATACCATAAGGGATAGAATGTTTCAACAAAATAACATCACAGATTTCACTTTTTTAAAAAAATTAAAAAAAGGCAGGAAATTTGTCAGGGTTTTGTCAGTATGGTAATGGTAATATATAGTTACAGCAGACGGGAAAACTTCACCGACAAAACAAAAAAATAAAAAAGATAAAAACTTGTCAGTAAGTTGTCACAGTCAGTTAAGTATAATAAAGACAAAGAAAAACAAAACAAAAAACAGAAAGAGGTAAACACCATGAAGAAAAGAAATATCAAAACCAGAATCGTAGCAGCAATAATGGCAGCAATCAGCGTGTTCTCCGCAACAGCAATGCTCACAACATCAGTAAGTGCAGCAGAGCTTGACACTCCCGCAATAACAACAGTAAGCGAAAGAGACTCATTAAGAGATTATATCTATAACGAAATTGATTACAGTAAGGTAAACCTTACAAAGCGTATGGAAAGCCAGCAGAACTACACACTATATAATCTTGAAGACGGTACACTCACAGTAGCATATCCCAAAGAGAACAGCATCGACAAAACAACAGAGGATTTTTCAGCAATGAATCAAATTAAGTCGATTGTATATCCCGGCTCACTCATTAAAATCAATCAGCAGTTTGTAAACGGTACACCCACAAAAATCAATGCAGAAAGAAACGCAATGAAGTTCTCTATTGACTGTGGCGAAGGTTGCACCTTTGAAGTGGTACCTCAGACAGAAGGCGATGTACTTAAGGCAATCTACAAAGTAATGGAAGAAACAAATCGCGACGTACCTGCACAGGCAACACTTCAGTATGCAAAGGCATCCAGCGAATCACAGCTTCAGGCAGAGCTTGGAATGTCCGCAAAGGCACTTAAGGGACTTAACATCGATTTCAAGGCAATCAATGAGTGCAAGCAGACAACATACGTAATGAAGTACCATCAGATATATTACACAGTAACAGCAGAGCTTCCTCAGAATGCAGAGGACGTATTTGCAGATACAGTAACAAAGGACGTACTTGTAAGAAATAAGGTAGATTCACAGAACATCCCTGCATACGTATCAAGCGTAAGCTACGGTAGAGAAGTATATGTAGTAGTAACATCCGCAACAAGCAAAACATCTGTAAATGCAGCAGAGAAGCTTGAGGCATCAAAGTTCAGCTTTAACTCCAAGCAGGAGTGGAGCAGCGTACTTGAGAACTGCAACGTAAGCATCTATATGCTTGGCGGTGCATCCGAGAACATCACATCTATCCTCAATATCCGTGATTTTGAAAGCTTTCTTGACGCAATCGCAAAGGAAACAAAGTTTACATCTGCAACCTGCGCATATCCCTTAAGCTATACAGCAAACTACCTCACAACAAACGAGAAGGTAGCAACAAAGCTTACAGGCGAGTATGTAGAGCTTGTATATGACACAAGAACAAGCACACCGGTAGAGTTTAAGATGAGAGATATGAGATGGCCCATTGACAGTGCAAAGATTACAATCACAGGTAAGTACATTACAGGTATCAACGAGAAGGGCGAATACATTCACGGCAACACATACACCAAGGTATATAACTTTGAAGATTCAAACGTAAC
>JAUMXT010000140.1:3253-3600 GCA_030529015.1 Bacillota bacterium
AATTCCCGCAAACGTAGATTTAAAAACAGTAACAATCAAGTTTGAGTACAAGGGAACAGCAGCAAACAAATTCAGACAAGACACACTTAAGCTCTCCGATTACGACGGTGACATTAACAGCATCAGACTTGAGCTGGAAGGTACAAACCAGTGCTTCTTCTACAAGGTTGAGGCAAGAGCATGGTTCAACAAGACCGCCAAGGAGTGCAAAGAAAACAACTGCGATTTCTACTCAAAGGATAACGGTTGATTTTAAAATAACGACAAAAAGCAATTTAAAAAAGCCACAGAGTGCTGATGCTCTGTGGCTTTTTGTGTCGGTAAATTAAATTATAACGTTGGATAAA
>JAUMXT010000002.1 GCA_030529015.1 Bacillota bacterium
GCCTTAGGTGCAGGCTCAGCCTTTGGTTCTGCCTTTGGAGCAGGTGCAGCTTTAGGTGCTTCCTTTTCTGCTGCTTCTCTTGCAATTCTTTCTTCCAGCATAGCCTTTGAAACTACAGGCTTTCCTGCAGGTGGCTTCGGTCTTCCTTCTATTTCCTTAGAAACGATCGGCTTTCCTACAGGTGGCTTGGCAGCCGCTGTTCTTTCTGTAGTTTTTGCTGCAGCCTTAGTTGTTTTCTTCATTTCAGGCAGCTTGATATTGGCAGCCTTTGTAGTAACTTTCGGCTCCCCTGTCTTTGCTGTGTTTTCAGACTTCTTAGCAGTAGCTCTTACAACCTTTGTCTCGGCGTGAGCCCCACTTCTCATAATTGTATTTTTAACTGCGGTCGCATCCATATCAGTAAGCTCATCACTTATCTTCGCAACGTCTATTCCCATGGTCTTTGCTTTTTCAAGTACTTCTTTGCCGGTCAGGTTAAGCTCTGCTGCCAGGTCTTTTATTTTCATACGCAATTCCTCCTTTACTGATTTTCTCCGTATATTTCATTCTTTATAACTTCTGAAAAATTAGTGTCACAGATGCCAAATACGCTCCTGCCCTGTGACCCTATGGCGTGTGACATTTCTTCGCCGTTTCCGTATTTCACGTACTCAACGCCGTGTTTTCTGATTTCCTTCATTATTTTCTTTTCACTGTTTTCCGAAATATCCTCTGCCAAAATCATCAGCTTGATCTTTCCTTTATTCATTCCGAATGTGCAGGTGTTTACTCCTGCCATCAGATTTCCTGATTTCTTGGCAAATCCCAGATAATTAGTCACTTTGTTTTTCATATTTCTCCAATTCCGTGAATATATTCTGTATTTGTTCCTCTGATATTTCGATTTCAAAGTTGCGTTGAAGGCTTCTTCTCTTTCGTGCTTTCTCCATGCAGTCCTTATCAGGACAGAGGTAAACGCCTCTTCCCTTCGCCTTGCCTGTAGGATCTACTGTTATTTCACCTTCATAACACGCTATCCTTACAAGACTGTTTTTAGGTTTTGACTCCATGCATCCGACACATCTTCGCATAGGTATCTTTTTATTTTTCAACCTTATCGCCTTCTTCCACGTATTCAATGTCATCGTCATAGTATTCTTCGTCGTCGTATTCATCATATTCTTCGTCGCCGAAATACTGCGTATGGCTCTTGATATCTATCTTCCAGCCGCAAAGCTTTGCAGCAAGTCTTACGTTCTGTCCTTCCTTACCGATGGCCAGTGACAGCTGATAGTCAGGAACGACTACTGTTGCAGCCTTTTCCTCTTCATCTACCATTACTTCTTCAACCTTGGCAGGGCTTAATACGTTTTTGATGAGAATTCTCGGATCTTCGTCCCATGTAGTAATGTCGATCTTTTCTCCAAAAAGTTCGTCTACGATATTCTTAACTCTGGCACCGCCTGTTCCAACACATGCTCCTACAGGATCCACGTTTTCATCTTCTGTATAAACTGCGATCTTAGTTCTTGAACCAGCTTCTCTGGCAATGCTCTTGATTTCAACAGTTCCGTCTTCGATTTCAGGCACTTCCAGTTCGAAGAGTCTTTCTACGAATCCCGGATGAGTTCTTGAAAGGAACACCTGAGGGCCCTTTGCACTCTTTCTAACATCCATGATGTATGCCTTGATTCTGTCATTAACTCTGAATCTTTCACCGTAAGCTCTTTCGCCTGCTACCAGGATACCTTCAGTGTTTCCCATGTTTACGAAAATAGTTTCGTTGCTGATTCTCTGTACAACACCTGTGATCAGGTCGCCCTGTCTATCGATATAGTTGTCAAAGATCATGCCTCTTTCTGCTTCTCTGATTCTCTGTACAACTACCTGCTTAGCTGTCTGTGCCGCGATTCTTCCGAAATCCTTAGGAGTTACCTGGTATTCAACCACGTCGCCCACTTCATATCTAGGGTCGATTTCGAGAGCTTCTTCCAGAGAAATCTCTGTGAATTCGTCCTCTACTTCTTCAACTACATCTCTTCTCATAAGAACGTCTACATCGCCTTCTTCCTTATCGATGCTTACTCTTACGTTCTGAGCTGTACCATAGTTCTTCTTGTAGGCTGAAACCAGTGCTGATTCGATGGCTTCAATAAGAACATCCTTTGATATTCCCTTTTCCTTTACTAAATCGTCGATAGCAATAATAAATTCTCTGTTCATCTTATTCAATATCCTCCTAATTTAGAAAACAACGGCCAGATTTGCCTTTGCGATTTCCGATAACTCAAGTTCCCATTTTTTATTATCATGGTCAGTGACGGTAATCATATCTTCTGCAATGCCTTCAAGCACTCCCACAATATTCTTGGTACCGTCCTTGCCCTTATATAATCTTATTTCAACTTCGCTTCCAACATATCTTTCGTAATGTTCTTTTTTAAGAAGCGGTCTGTCCATTCCCGGTGAGGAAACTTCCAGGTAGTAATTCTGTTCGATAGGGTCTTCTTCATCAAGCTTCTCGCTCAAGAATCTGCTAACCTTCTCACAATCCTCAGTTCCGACATATCCTTCTCCTGAAGCTATGTCCACATATACTCTGAGGAACCAGTCTTTTCCCTCTTTAACGAATTCGATGTTATAAAGCTCGTAGCCTTCCTGCTGCAGAAAATCCGCCATCATTTCAGCCGCGATCTCAGTGATTTTTTTCTTCGCCATTTCTTATCCTTTTCTTGTTTTTCTTAATCACAAAACGTTAATTACAAAACGAAAGAGTGGGTTTTGCCCACTCTTGCTTCATTCAAATGCTGTTGTCTTTGAGTATATTACCATAGAAACCTTGGAATTGCAAGGGTTTTGTTGGAAATATTTCTATATTTAAGGCTGCAGATACGTATCTGAACACGTAACTGCACGCATGACCAATATAGTCTAGTAACAACCGCCCTATATTTCGTATTTGTTACTCTAATTTCAACGATTTCGTGCATTCTAAAACGCAACAGCTCGTTTATTCATCATAATTCAGGAAGCGACACTCGATAAACGTTGAAAACAGAGTAACAACTATAACAAACACTGGGCATTGTTACTATACTCGCCATATAATTTACATTTATTCCCTATTATGCATCTGACCCATTCCAAATTCTTCACACAGTCCCTTTATTCTGCCTACCCATTCGAAATACTCATCCATCCTTCTATAATCTTCAGGCCAAGTATTATTACTGAACACCCAAAATTCCACCATAAGTTTTTCGTCCGGTGGAGGAACAACCTCTAATCTTCCTTCTGCTCTTAACCATACTCCCATAATTGTCTCCTTTCTCCAATACACAAATATCAGCTTCCTTATTACCGTTCTGTTGACATTTGCCCTAATGTGATTCATATTATTTTCATAGAGAGAAACCGTCCACCGTCATAGGCTTTTCTCACCCACATATTGTATCCAATATTTTACTGGAAATCAGTTCCATTTTTGCACATCGGACATTTTAGCACCGTGCCCAAACGATTTCCGCAGGATCAGATGCAACAACAAACGAAATGAACATAGAAAATAGAAAAATCTCGGGAACTGTCTGAGCCGTTTAGGCGAGTTTTCCCGAGATTCTATTTTCTGTGAATGAGTTTAAATTGTTGCCTGCGACGAGGACTTAGTGAGGGCGCGGTGCTAAAACAGGCTCATCTGTGCCGTCTCCGGCAGTCCTTCCAGTACGCCGTGCTGACGCATTTCGTCGAGGGCTGTCTTGTTGATCTTGCCGCGTTCGCTTATGTCTTCCACTGTTTCGTATGGTCTGCGCAGATATTCTTCGTGGAAAGTAGTCGCCGCACCTTCTCCCACGCCTGTGATGGCTACGAACGGCAGCAGTACTTTGCCGTCATGGGCAAGGAATCTGAGGCTATCGGATATGCCGAGTCTTGCAGGCTCGAATTCATATCCTCGGGCATACATTTCATAAGCTACTTCCAGGACGATGAATTCGTCTTCTTCCTTCTTTGAAGCATCTTTGCCCTTGCGGATGATTTCTTCCATTCGCTCTTCAACAGCCTTCTGCCCGCGAAGGATGACCTTCTCGTCAAAGTACTGCACCTTGGCAGTAAACCAAACTGCATAGAATTCCACAGGATGGTATACCTTGTAATAAGCAATTCGCGCTGACATCATAACGTATGCAACGGCGTGGGCTCTAGGGAACATGTACTTGATCTTCTTACATGAATCTATGTACCAGTCAGGAACGTCGTGCTCACGCATAAGCAGTTCCTGCTCTTCAGTGAGGCCCTTACCCTTACGAACTTTTTCCATTATGTCGAAGGCGTCTGCATTAGGAAGTCCTTTAAGACGGAGGTAGTTCATGATGTCGTCTCGAGTAGCGATGGCTTCCTTCATTGTAGTTACCTTGTTTACAATCAGGTCCTGAGCATTACCCAGCCACACGTCTGTACCGTGGGAAAGACCTGATATACGTACTAATTCTTCGAAGCTTGTCGGCTGGATATCATCCAGCATCTGTCTTACGAACTTAGTACCGAACTCAGGAATGCCATAGCTTCCGTGAGTGAATTTATAATCGGGATCCTTGATATCAAGGCCTTCTGTTCCGACAAATATGGTCATAACCTTATCGTCCTTGATCGGAACGGTAAGCGGATCCACACCTGTCATATCCTGAAGCTGCCTGATCATTGACGGAGCATCGTGGCCCAGTATATCAAGCTTCAATAAGTTCTGGTCGATGGAGTGATAGTCAAAATGGGTAGTTACGATGTCAGACTTCACGTCATTGGCCGGATGCTGTACAGGACAGAATTCGTAGATCTCATGGCCGCGAGGTACGATGATGATACCTCCCGGATGCTGTCCGCTCGTTTTACGAACACCTTCACAGCATGAGGTCAGTCTGTCCAGCTCGAACTTGTTGACATTCATCTCGCGCTCTTCGAAATATTTGGCGACATATCCGTAAGCAGTCTTGTCCTTGATAGTACCTATAGTTCCTGCCTTATATACGTTCTCCGAACCGAATATTTCTTCTACGTATTTATGTGCTGTAGCCTGATATTCTCCTGCAAAGTTCAGGTCGATGTCGGGCTCTTTGTTCGCTTCGAATCCCAGGAATGTTTCGAATGGGATGGTGAATCCTTCTTTCTTATACGGTGTGCCGCACACAGGACAGTTCTTATCCGGCATATCTACACCGCAGTCGTACTGAGTTCCGTCGCCCCATTCCATATGCTTACACTCAGGGTTTGGACAGAGATAGTGTGCCGCCAGTGGATTTACTTCCGTGATACCTGACATGGTTGCAGCGAACGAAGAACCTACAGATCCTCGCGAACCTACCAGATAGCCATCAGACAAAGATTTCTGTACCAGCATTTCCGCTGATCTGTACATCACGGCATAGCCGTTATCTATGATTGAATTCAGTTCCTTATCGAGACGTGCTCTGATTTCTTCAGGAAGCGGTGATCCGTACATTCCTTCCGCACGCTCATCACATACCCTTCTTAAATATTCTTCTGCACCGTCGATCTTAGGAGGGAACTTGCCCTTTGGAACAGGCATCATCGGTTCAATCATGTCAGCAATCAAGTTTGTATTTGTGATTACTACTTCATAAGCCTTTTCTTCACCAAGATACATGAACTCTTCCATCATCTCATCTGTGGTTCTGAAATAAAGGCCTTCATCGCCTTCAACATCCTTGAACCCTTGACCTGCCATCAGAATTCGTCTGTAAAGTGCCTCTTCTTCATCGAAGTAGTGAGCATCGCATGTAGCACATACAGGCTTATCGTATTTCTCACCTAGAGCTACGATTTTTCTGTTGAATTCACGCAATTCCTCTTCACTTGAAACTGTCCCGTTTTTAAGCATAAAGCTGTTGTTGGCAAGGGGTTGGATTTCAAGATAATCGTAGAATTCCACAAGTTCTTTCATGCTATCTTCATCAGCACCGCTCATAACAGCTCTGAAAATCTCTCCGGCTTCACATGCAGAGCCGATAATGAGACCTTCCCTATGTGCCGTCAGAACCGACTTAGGTATCCTAGGTCTTCTATGGTAATATTCGAGATGTGAAAGAGAAACCAGTTTATATAAGTTTTTAAGGCCTTCTCTGTTTTTGGCAAACAAAATAACGTGGTTAGTTGCCCTCGCCTTGTAATCGATCGTTCCGTCAGGCGCTATAAGACCTGTATCGTCGAGCAAATACCCTTCACATCCGTATAATATTTTAATTTCCTTACCTGCATGAGATGCATCCGGGAAGCTCTGTACAACGCCATGGTCTGTTATGGCTACAGCCTTATGACCCCATTTTTCTGCAGTCTTAACCATGCGCTTAACATCGTTTAGGCCATCCATCGCACTCATCTTAGTATGAGCATGCAGCTCTACACGCTTTTCGGGATAAGTATCTATTCTGTCTTTCTTTTCGATTTTTTCGATATCATCTGCCATCACTGTGACACAATTATCGAATCTATCCCACTGAGCAAGTCCGCGTATCCTTACGCCACACCCTTTACCGAGATGCTCGTCGATATCATCCCACTTCTCGTTGAGTACGAAGGCTTTAACGCAAATACTTGTCCTCTTATCAGTAACATAAAGACTTGCCAGCTTGCTATCTTCTCTGATAGTTCTGCTGTCAGTCTTGAACACTTCACCTTCAATTATTACCTTGCCGCTTTCAGACGTAATATCGGCAATAGGAGTAGCCGCACCGTTAATGGCAGAACCCATTATAAGGTTTCCCTTAACAGGCACATACGTCCTTCTGCGCTTTCCTCTAAACGGCTTCTCACCGTTTGATGGTGCAGCCGGCGCGCTTGCTACCGCCGTAGGAGCAGGACCTGCTGCAAACGGAAGATCCTCCGCCGCCTTTTCCCTCGACGCAGCCACGGCTTCAGCTACCTTTTCACGGTGCTCTTCGAATACAGTTCTTTCTTTTTCTTCAAGCTGTCTTCCGGCATCTTTATAGCCTTGCGAATCATTCTCAAATACCACCTGCACATCAAGTCCCAGGTCTCTTCTGAGAAGCTGACCGAATTTATCAGCCACCTCTTCATTAAGAACATCTACCGATAACTGCCCCAATGCATAAACAGTAAGCTTACCATCGTCAAGCTTAAATCTGTCTGTATATATGGTTTTGGTCACATGAGCGTATTTGCCGTTGACCAGTGTGATCATATGATAAATATAGTACTTCAAAGCCTCTTCATGAGTCTGAAGCAAATCCTTATATGTGAACCTTACCTCTACATCCTCAACATCCCTAAGCTGGCCGAGAATGCTTCTTCTGAACTTATCTACAGCTTCGTAAGGCAACACAAAATTAAGCTCTAATTCCAGAGTGAGCTTACGGCTCTCCTCTGAAATCACAGCTTTCTTTGTTTCAAGTTTAAGGTCTTCTTTTTTAAGATTTCCCGGTTTGGAAAAATCAATCGAGTTTTCCAGTATCTTTCGCATATTCCTCTGCCAGTTTCATAAGTTCGTCAGCAATATCTTCTTCTTTTACGGATTTTACGATCTCTCCTTTTACGAAAAGAACGCCCTTACCCTTGCCGCAGGCAACGCCGAGATCTGCGCCCTTTGCTTCTCCCGGACCGTTTACGGCACAGCCCATTACCGCGATCTTAAGATCGCGCACACCTCTTTCGCAAAGCTCAGCTGTCTTTCTTTCCACAGCTTCCGCGATAGTCTCAAGGTCTACCTCGGTTCTGCCGCATGTAGGACACGACACTATCTCTATGCCATCCTTTCTCATTCCGAGAGCAGCCAGCAGTTCCTTTGCAAAGTGCACTTCTTCGACAGGATTTGCCGTAAGCGACACTCTGAGGGTGTTGCCGATTCCTTCCAAAAGCAGTGCGCCTATGCCGGCTGCTGATTTTATCTTGCCGCGCGACGGAGTTCCTGCTTCGGTCACACCGATATGTAACGGATAATCGGACTTATCGTGAACTATCTTATATGCATCGTAATTCATCTTCACGTCGGAAGATTTAAGAGAAATCACGATGTCGTTAAAATCATATTTTTCCAGTATAGCAACATTTCGAAGTGCACTTTCTGCAAGGCCCTCAGCAGTTACACCGCCATTTTTGGCGAGAATGTCCTTTTCAAGAGATCCGGAATTCACACCTACTCTGATAGGGATACGGCGCGCTTTAGCCGCATCGATTACCTTCTTCACATTTTCTTCGGAGCCTATGTTGCCCGGATTTATTCTAACCTTGTCGGCACCTGCCTCTATGGCAGCTATCGCCAGACGATGGTCGAAATGGATGTCGGCAACGAGAGGCACATTAGCCTTAGCCTTTATTTCTTTAAAGGCCGCTGCAGCATCCATATCGGGAACTGCCAGCCTTACGATCTGACATCCCGCTTCTTCCAGTGCTCTTATCTGGTTTAAAGTTCCGTTTACATCTGTAGTTTTAGTATTTGTCATCGACTGGATGGAAACAGGTGCGTCTCCTCCGATTATGACATTTCCGCATTTTACTTTTTTTTTCATATGCGCTTCCTTTTATCTCTTAACTCTATGAGAATATCGGTAATATAAATCTTATTATATCGTTCCAGGTAACGTATACCATCAGCAGAAGCAGAAGCATGATACCTATAAAGTGTATCTTGCCTTCCATCTCATCCGTTACACGCTTACCTGTTATCTTTCTAATAACCAGGAACAGCAGTCTTCCGCCATCGAGAGCCGGGAACGGCAGCAGATTTATAACTGCCAGATTTAAGCTCAAAAGCGCTGCTAAATACACTACGTATATGAGTCCCATTTTAGCTGAATCATTTACTACATATACGATACCGACAGGACCGCTTAACTCTTTAGCCGATACATCACCTGTAAACAACTGCCCGATAAGGTCATACATCATCACCGTCATTTCCCAGGTGTTTTCGACGCCTGTCTTTATAGATGCGATACCGTTATGCGCCATAACAGGAGATACGCCCATAAGGCTTCTTCCGGATTCCTCGTCATACTGAGGAATGACCGTAATTACCTGCTCTGCACCGTCTCTTAAAACTCTTACATCAAGGGCTTCGTTTTCGTGTCCGCCTACTATAGCCTGCAGGTCCTCCCACTGTTTTATTTCGATTTCGTTTATCGCCAGTATCTCATCGCCTGCCATGATACCTGCCTCATAAGCAGGGGAATCATCCTGGACTATGTCGATTGTTGTTGTCGCCTGACCCATGTAAAAGGCGATTATTATCATCAGGATTACTGCAGTCAGCAGGTTCATCAAAGACCCTGCCGCTAAAACTATGGCTCTCTGCCAAGCCGGCTGATTATTGAAGGCTCTCTCGTCTTCCGAGTCTTCGTCTTCACCTTCCATAGCGCAAAATCCGCCTATCGGAAATGCTCTTAATGAGTAAAGAGTCTCACCCTTTTGTCTTTTGAAAAATGCCGGACCCATACCTATGGCAAATTCGTTCACCTTGATTCCGCACATCTTAGCGGTAATAAAGTGCCCGAACTCATGCACAAATATGAGCAGGCAAAATATTATTACTGCATAAATCAATGTCATGGTTTAGTAATACCTCCTGCTAAAACATATTCCTCACTTCATCTCTTATTCTCTTATCCATCTCCAATACACCCTCTAAATCAAGGCCAAATACAGGCTCATGCTCCTCCATGACCTTAACGAGAGTATTCTGTATATCTATGAACCTTATCCTTTTATTAAGGAACATATCTACAAGAACTTCATTGGCACCGTTAAGTACCACAGGGTAGCTGCCGCCTTTTCTGCACGCTTCATAAGCCAGTTCAACAGTCTTAAACACATTCTTGTCAGCAGGATAGAATGTCATTCCGTCCTTGAGCGAGAAGAAATCGAGGTTCTCCCCTATTGAGCCTAAATCAAGTCTGTCAGGATATGAGAAAGCATATGCGATAGGCACCTTCATATCAGGCATTCCCATCTGCCCGATAATGCTTCCGTCCATGTATTCCACAGCGGAATGAAGGATGCTCTGCGGATGTACTACCACCTGTATTTTTTCTACAGGAATATCAAACAGCCACTTGGCTTCAATTATCTCAAGACCCTTATTCATCATGGATGCTGAGTCTATCGTGATCTTGCTTCCCATTGACCAATTGGGATGTTTTAACGCCTGTTCCAGCGTAACATTTTCCAGCTGCTCGAGGCTGTATCCTCTGAACGGACCGCCTGAAGCAGTGAGGATTATACGCTTTATATCGTTATTTTCATTGCCCTGAAGGCTCTGGAATATAGCGCTGTGCTCACTGTCTACAGGAAGGAGCTTAACGCCTTTTCTCTTCACGGCATCCATAACGATCTCACCGCCGACAACCAGCGTTTCCTTATTGGCAAAGGCAATATCCTTTCCCGCCTCTATAGCAGCCATTGTCGGTTCCAGTCCTCTCATACCCATAAGGGAGTTGAGAACTATATCACAATCTTCCATGGAGGCGATAGCCTTAAGGCCTTCCTTGCCGTGGTAAACTTCGAGTTCTTTATATTTTTCTGCTATGAACGCAGCATCTTCTTCCCTATCAAGACATACTGCCTTAGGGTTGAACTTCTCGATTTGAGAGCACAGTAAATCTACGCTCCTTGCACAGGAAAGCGCCGCTACCGTGAATTTTTCCGAGTTGTCTGCAATTACATCAAGCGCCTGAGTCCCGATGGAACCGGTGCTTCCTAATATAGATATTCTTTTCATTATAATATCACCAATACTATATAGTAATATACTAACGGACCTGTGAAGAGAACACTGTCAAATCTGTCTAAAATGCCTCCGTGGCCCGGTATAAGATTGCCGTAATCCTTGATTCCCATCTTTCTCTTGAAGATAGAAGCTGTCAAATCCCCAAACTGTGAAACGATGCCACCCAGTACACCTATGATAAGGCAGTGAACAAGCACTTCCGGAGCGAAGAAAAATCCGAACAGACCGCTGAGAATAACGCTTCCCAGTGTTCCGCCGACAGATCCCTCTATAGTCTTCTTAGGGCTGATTTTAGGGCACAGCTTATGCTTGCCGAATAAGAAGCCCGAGAAGTACGCCATGATATCTGTTCCGAATGCAGTAAGAACTACAAGCCAGATAAGGATGCCGTATTCTGTCTGTTCAACCAGTGTAACGTGGAATGAGAAGAATACCACATAAACGATACCTGTTATTGTAGCCATAGCATCTTCCAGTTTTCTGTGTTCGATATTGAAAAGATACAGAAGGCTCGCCAGCACAACTACGAAGAACCACAGCATATACCACTGATAATCATTTGTGAACAGATCGATGGCATAAAGCGCAACTGCAGCTATAACAGCAATACTGAAGTTAGGCTTGATATCCATGGCATGGAATCCGTTATAGAATTCTTTTACGGCCATGATGCCAATGAGGAAACATGCTGCGAACAGTATATAACCACCGAAATAAAGTATTGCTAAAAGAGGTGCCATAATAAGCCCTGATAATACTCTTGTTTTCATCTCTATCTTCCTCCGAATCTACGTTCTCTGCTCTGATAATCGGCAATTGCCTTCTCATATTCTTCAGGTGTGAAATCAGGCCAGTAAACTTCCGGAAATACAAGTTCACTGTATGCGCTCTGCCAAAGCAGGAAGTTGGAAAGTCTCAGCTCTCCGCTCGTTCTTATTATCAGCTCAGGGTCAGGCACATCAGCGTTAAAAACGCCTGTGAACAGTTCTGCCGCTATCGCAGCATCATCTATATCTTCAGGCTCCATAAGCCCTGCCTTCACCTTCTCACCTATGGCCTTTACCGCTCTTGTGATTTCGTTTCTGCCACCATAGTTGAGGGCGATATTGAACTGAAGTCCCGTATTATCTTTAGTCGCTTCCAGCGTATCTTCAAGACTCTTTATAGCATCTTGAGGAAGCGCACTGTAATCTCCCAGTATTTTGACCTTAACGTTGTTATCGATAAGTCCTTTAAGGTCACTTGCCACCCATTTTACAAGCAGCTTGAATATACCGGAAACCTCTTCCATCGAACGCTTCCAGTTTTCTGTAGAAAACGCATAAACCGTAAGATGCTTTATCCCCAGCTTATCGGAATGGTCTACGATTTTCTTCATAGCTTTCATTCCTGCATTGTGTCCTGCCAGTCTCGGCACGCCTTTTTCCTTGGCCCATCTGCCGTTGCCGTCCATGATCACGGCCACGTGCACAGGCATTCTGTCTTTATCAAGCATTATAAACCCCATATCGTATAAATAGATGTGACCGTAAGGCCACATCTACCGTCTTTGTTCTAACTTATAAAGCTCTTGACCCACAGATCTTAAACTTCCATGATTTCCTTGTCTTTTTCAGCTACGATGCCATCGATATCCTTAACTGCCTTATCGATGAGCTTCTGGATTTCGTCGAGAGTCTGCTTAGCATCGTCTTCAGTGAAATCGCCTGCTTTTTCCATTTTCTTAACTTTATCGTTAGCATCTCTTCTAAGATTTCTTACTGCAACCTTAGTGTCTTCACCCATCTTCTTAACGACTTTAGTAAGTTCTTTTCTTCTTTCTTCAGTTACCTGAGGAATCTGAAGTCTTACTACCTTACCGTCGTTTACAGGGTTGATACCGATATTGGCAATGTTGATTCCTTTTTCGATTTCAGGAATGCTCTTAGGATCGAACGGTGAGATCAGCAGTGTTCTTGGTTCAGGAACTGAAATGTTAGCCAGCGCCTTAAGCGGTGTTGGTGTTCCGTAATATTCAACCATTACCTTGTCAACCAGTGCTGCATTGGCACGACCTGCTCTTACTGTAGTCAGATCTTCCTTCAGCATGCTCTTGCTCTTCTCAATTTTACCTTCTAAAGCTTTCATATCAAAATCGCTCATTTTATTTCCTCCAAATCTTATTTAACGATAGTTCCTATTCTTTCTCCGCAAACAGCCTTCATAACGTTTCCTTCTTCAGAAAGGCCGAATACGTGTATTGCTATATTATTGTCTCTGCAAAGTGCAGCTGCAGTTGAATCCATTACCTTAAGATCCTTTTCGAGTACTTCCTGATGAGATACCTCGTCATATCTTACTGCGTCAGGATTTATCGCAGGGTCATCTGAGTATACAGCATCTATGCTCTTAGCCAAGAGAATTACTTCAGCATCGATTTCAGCTGCTCTGAGCGCTGCAGTCGTATCTGTTGAGAAGAACGGATTTCCTGTTCCTGCTCCGAAGATCACTACCTTGCCCTTTTCCAGATGTCTGATTGCCTTTCTTCTAACGTAAGGCTCTGCAACTTCTCTCATTTCGATAGCTGTCTGCACTCTTGTAGGAACGCCTACTGCTTCGATAGCATCCTGAAGAGCCATCGCATTCATGCATGTTGCCAGCATACCTATGTAATCAGCAGTTGCTCTGTCCATATTCTTGCTGGTTCTGCCTCTCCAGAAGTTACCGCCTCCGACAACTACTGCCACTTCTACACCGAGTTCTGTTACTTCCTTGACCTGCAGTGCCACTTTTTTCAACATTTCTTCATTGATGCCGAATTTGTTGTCACCTGCCAGAGCTTCACCACTTATCTTAAGCAGCACCCGCTTATATTTTGCTTCCATATTTGTCTCCTTAATTCATTATGTATAATAAATCCTTAGCATTTATTTTACCATAAGATAAAAAATATGACTAGCTTATTTGAATAAACTAGTCATCCTTTTACCATATTATTTTATTTCATTCGTTCTTGCTTGACTTTGTGGTCTATAACGTGCCTCTTAGATAATTCTTTAGTCACATCGTCAAGGCTTATTCCCTGCTCTACCATCATTACCATAATGTGATATGCCAAGTCTGCTATTTCATATACAGTTTCTTCTTTATCGTTTTTTGCACCTGCAATAATAACCTCTGTAGATTCCTCGCCGACCTTTTTAAGGATCTTATCCATACCCTTATCAAACAAATAAGTTGTATAGCTTCCTTCCTTAGGATTTGTTTTTCTGCCTTCGATCATTTCATAAAGGTCCTTATATGAAAACGGCGTCTGATCTTCACCTATGTATTCAAGATTGAAGAAGCAGCTTTCCGCTCCCGTATGACATGCAGGCCCTTTCTTGATCACCTCTATGACAAGCGCATCGTAATCACAGTCCGATTTTATTGTAACTACCGTCTGAGTATTGCCACTGGTTTCTCCCTTTCTCCAAAGCTCATTTCTGCTTCTGCTGAAGAAACACGTACGTCCTTCCTTCATGGTTATTTCCAAGGCTTCCTTATTCATGTAAGCTACCGTAAGCACTTCCTTGGAATAATAGTCCTGCACTATCGCCGGAATCAGCCCTTTATCATCAAATTTAAGTCTTTCTATATCCATTACAGTCTTACCTCCACACCCTTATCTCTCAAATACATTTTAAGGTCTCTTATCTTTATTTCCTTAAAGTGGAATATGCTGGCCGCAAGCCCGGCATCCATACCCTCGTGCTTAAAAAGCTCAGAGAAGTCTTCCATTTTACCTGCTCCGCCTGATGCGATTATAGGGACATTCACTCTTGCTGCTATTTCATCAAGAAGCTCAAGGTCAAAGCCTTGCTTCACTCCATCCGTATCGATGCTGTTTACAACAAGCTCGCCGGCACCGTTGTTGACACCGTTTACTGCCCATTCAAGAGCATCTATACCTGTGTTTTCTCTTCCACCCTTGGAAAAGAGCTTGAATTTGCCGTCTACACGCTTGATATCCATGCTCAGAACTACGCATTGGTCTCCGTATTTTTTAGCGGCAGTTTCAATGATATCGGGATTTCTTATGGCTCCGCTGTTGACACTTACCTTGTCGGCTCCGCACTTAAGCACTCTGTCAAAATCCTCCAGTGTATTGATGCCGCCGCCTACTGTAAGCGGAATGAATATCTCGGAAGCCACCTTAGTCAGAATGTCTGTGAACAAACCTCTCTCCTCAACACTTGCCGTTATGTCGTAAAATACCAGCTCGTCTGCGCCTTCCGCATTATAAAACTTAGCCATTTCCACAGGGTCCGATACATCCTGTATGCCTTCAAAATTTACACCTTTTACTACTCGTCCGTTTCTTATATCAAGACACGGTATTATTCTCTTTGTTATCATCTCTATCTTCCTTTACTAAGAACTTTACTCAGCAAGCTGCACTGCCCTTTGCAGATCAAGCATTCCGCTGTATATGGCTTTACCCAGGATTGCCGCATCGGCGATGTCCTTTAATGTCACTATTTCTTCTTCGAAGCTGATGCCGCCCGAAGCCGTGATTTCAAGGCTTTCTATTTCTCTGAGCTTTTTATATGCTTCGATGTTGGTACCCTGAAGACTTCCGTCTCTTGAAATGTCTGTGTATATTACCGTCTTCACACCAATATCTCTCAAGTATCTGCAAAACTCAAAACTTTCTTTATCTGTGATTTCCTTCCATCCGTTTATGGCAACGAAACCGTCTCTGGCGTCTACACCGACTGCTATTTTTTCTCCGTATTTCGACACCATTTCTTCCAGAAATTCAGGATCTTTTATAGCTATAGTACCAAGTATCACACGACCGACGCCAAGCTCCAGATATTGACGGATCCTCTCCTCATCTCGGATGCCTCCGCCTACTTCCACATACATATCCACCTGCTCAACGATTGCCTTTATGGTATCGAAGTTTACCAGTTTGCCGTCCTTGGCACCGTCAAGATCCACAAGGTGAAGACACTCTGCACCCTTTGCTTTAAATGAACGGGCTATATCTACAGGATCTTCGCTGTATACTGTCATTTGGTCATAATCTCCTTGAAACAGCCTTACAGCCTTGCCGTCCCTCAAATCTATCGCGGGGAATATTTTCATTTTATACCTCCATAAATGCCTTTAGTATGTTCAGTCCCACGCCGCCGCTCTTTTCAGGGTGGAACTGTGTGCCGTAAACGCTGCCGTTTCTCACCGCACCTGTTATTGTTATGCCGTATTCGGACGTGGCTATGGTGCTTTCCTTGCAGTCTCTTCCGTAGAAGCTATGCACATAATATACGCTGTCGCCCTGCTTTATGTATTTAAAAAGCGGCTCGTCTTCTGCAAAGCGCAGCGGGTTCCATCCCATGTGCGGAACTTTCAGTCCACTGATTTTGGCATCTTCCATATCCTCGCTGATGGATGCGATGGTACCTTTTATGAGACCAAGGCCTTTATGTACTCCGTATTCATGACTTTCCTCAAACAGCAGCTGCATGCCGAGACAAATGCCCAGCAGTGGTTTGCCCTTAGCAGTTTCATCCATTATCGTATCGACAAGGCCGGTTGCCTGAAGCTTAGCTATGGCGTCTTCAAACGCTCCTACTCCCGGCAGGATGATCTTATCTGCTGCGATTATATCTTCTTTTTTGTTTGTAACTATAGTTTCTGCTCCCAAGTGCTTAAGGGATGCAGTAAGGGAAAAGAGATTCCCTACTCCGTAATCTATAACAGCTATCATTTATAAAACTCCTTTTGTTGACGGTATTTCATCTGCATATTCTTCTTCTATGGCACAAGCCGCTCTCAATGCTCTCGCCATTCCTTTAAATACAGCTTCTATTATGTGGTGGCTGTTTTCACCGGCAAACTGCTTGAAGTGTATTGTCAGTCCCAGTTCTCTTGAAAATGCAAGTACAAACTCTTTTACCAGTTCAGTATCAAAATCGCCCACCTTCTGCGCAGGTATCTCCACATCGAAATTCACAAAACATCTGCCGCTTATATCTAAGGCACACATCACTAATGCTTCGTCCATAGGAAGAAGGAACTGGCCGTATCTGTATATGCCTCTCTTGTCGCCTAGTGCAGCTTTAAAAGCTGAACCTAAAGCTATTCCTATGTCTTCTGTAGTGTGGTGATAATCAACCTGTGTATCTCCTGTACATTTGATGTTTATATCAAATCTGCCGTGTCTTGTGAAAAGCTCCAGCATATGGTCTAGAAATCCGCATCCTGTTTCTATTTCATATTTGCCTGTGCCGTCCACTAAAACAGCAAGCTTGATTTGAGTTTCCTTAGTGTTTCTTTCTAATTCTTTTCTTCTCATTTACTTCCTCCAAACATACTTTGATACAACTATTTGCCCATGATTTCTTTAGTCGCTTCCAGAAGCATGTCCATTTCTTCCGGAGTTCCTATCGTTATCCTTACGAAGTTTGATATCTTGTCTTTATTGAAATATCTTACTATGATGTTTCTTTCTCTCAGTTTCGTGAAATACTCTTCTCCCGAAATTTCTCTGCTCTCTGCAAATACGAAATTTGCATTTGACGGAAGGACTGAGAATCCCATATTTTCAAGCGATTTTACAAAGTCCTCTCTCGTTTTTATGATCTTATTTCTCGTGGTGTCAAAATACTCTTTATCCTTCATGGCTTCAGTTCCCGCCAGTATGGCAAGTCGGTCAAGATTATATGGATTGAAGCTGAATTTTATAGTATTGAGATCTGTTATGAGTTCTTTGTTTCCCAGCGCATATCCAATTCTTGCTCCTGCCAGACTTCTCGATTTGGAGAAAGTCTGAACTACGAGAAGATTATCGTATTTATCAATCAGCTTCACTGCGCTTTGCGCACCGAAATCAACGTACGCTTCATCAATTACCACAAGATTTTCTCTGTTATGGCTAAGAATATCTTCTATCTGGTTTATCTCAAGCGCCATGCCTGTAGGTGCATTGGGATTAGTTATTACTATTGTTCCGTCAGCATCGTAATAATCCTCCGGACTTACCGAAAAATCTTCTCTAAGCGGAATTTTGACGCCTTGTGCGCCGAAAACATCGCAGTATACAGGATAGAAACTGTAGCTGATTTCCGGATAGTAAATCTTGTTTGTTTCTCCTCTGAAGGCCATAAATATAAAGGCCAGTATCTCATCGGATCCGTTGGCAGTTATGACCTGCGATTTTTCCAGTCCGAAGTTTTCCGCGATGGCTTCTGTCAGGATAGATGCCTCAGGATCGGAATATAGTTTCAAATCCTGAAGTTGTTTTTCATTAATAACGCTGCTTACACCCGGTGCCGGCGGATATGGATTTTCGTTCGTATTGAGTTTAACGAGTCGCCCTTTTACCTTTGGCTGTTCTCCCGGCGTGTACGGTATAAGCTCTTTATATTCGCGATTTAAAAATCTGCTCATTTGATCTGTTCTCCAAGTTCTTTCAGCATCTTGCTTATCATTTCGTTTTCGAATTTAAAGCTTGTTTTATTGGCTATAAATCTGGCACTTATGTCCTGAAATTCTTCTATAACTTTAAGGTTATTTTCTCTTAATGTGCTACCTGTTTCCACGATGTCTACGATTACATCTGTAAGTCCCAGAATCGGCGCCAATTCAATGCTTCCGTTCAATTTTATTATCTGTATGTCACGGTTCTTTTTGGCGTAAAAATCCTTCGCCACGTTGACGTATTTTGTCGCGACTCTCAAGGTCCTGTCAGGGTCTTCAACGTACCCTTCCGGAGCGGCTACCGCCATTCTGCATTTTCCGATGTTAAGGTCTAAAAGTTCATAAACATCGGACTTATTTTCCATCAGTATATCCTTACCGACTATGCCTACATCGGCTGCATGATGCTCTACATAAATTGCCACATCGCTGGGCTTTACGAGAAGGTATCTGACGTTCTTTTCAGGACTTTCAAACACCAGCTTTCTGTTCTGCTCGTAATATCCTGGGCAATCGTAACCGATAGATGCCAGCATATCGTATACTTTATCTCCAAGTCTGCCCTTAGGCAGTGCTATATTTAACATTTATATTTCCTCCTTGACCGGCTGTCCCTCTATGATGCTGTACTTGTATTTGAATCTCAGGCCGTCAGGTATATTTATCTCTGACCTAACTGACATACCTTCCTTTTGAAGTGCCTTAACTGCCTTTATAACAGCTATAGGATCATCTTCTTTACTGTATACGAGGACTGCGTCAACATCGTATCTGGAAGGTTCAATATTACCCTTTAACAGCTCATCGAGGTAGATAGCAAAACCAATTGCTCCGGCCTCTTTTCCGAATATCTTCATTGCCTTATCATACTGGCCTCCTGAGAGGACGCAGCCCGGAAGGCTTCTTATATATCCCTTAAAAATAAAACCGTTATAATAATCTATATCATTTACCATACTGAGGTCTGCTTGTATATTTTTAGCATATCCCAGTTTTTTCAGTGCCTTGCAGTATTCTTCAAAGATATCGAGATCTTTGTTCATCTCATCATTTACAGCAAGCTTACGCGCTCTTTTTATCACGCTTGTCATATCACCGTAAAGGAACGGGAGCTCGCAAAGCGCTTCGACAGTCTTATCGTCAAGTCCTGCTCTTCTAGCAGCTTGAGCTACTCCTGCCGAATTTTTCTGTCTGATATTATTGAGAATATCCAGATACTGAGTTTCATTGAGATTTAGTGCTTCGAGAAAATGCATTGTGTAATGCATATACGAAATTTCCATGAGGAAATCGGGATCGATCAGCTTTAATGATTTAAGAGCCAGGTTCAACACTTCCAAAATGCTGCACATGTCGATATTTCCCATGTATTCCAGACCCATTTGGCTGATTTCTTTAAAAGAATGGTTTTCTTTATTTTCTCTGTAAACGTTTTCTATATAATAGAGTTTTTCACTTTGATCCTTTGTTGCTCTGGTGTTGTTGATAACACTGAGAGTTACGTCCGGCTTCATCGCCAGCAATCTACCGTCGAGGTCGGTAAAAGTAAGAACCTTGTCTCCTGCCAGAAAGTCTCTGTTAGAAGCATAAAGTGAATACTCTTCAAACTTGCCTATTTTGTATTTTTTATACCCGTACTTTTCATATAGCCCTCTCAATTCCAGGGTAGCTCTCTCATCGGGCTTTAAATTGTACTTCATCATTTCTCCTTTTTCGCTTTACTGCGTTAACGCGTTAACTCGTTATTGCCCTATAGTTTAGTATTATACACCTCTTATATGATACTGTCCACCCCGTTTTGAGTAATTTTCAGTGAGTATTTAAAAAAATACAAAAAAGGCTCAAAACACGTAATTTTGAGCCTTTTATAACACTTATATTATTATTGACAAGTCTTATTTTTATTGATTACGGCCGCCATATATGCAGCACCGAAACCATTATCTATATTTACCACGGCTACACCGTTGGCACAGCTGTTTAGCATCGAAAGTAATGCTGATATTCCTCCCAAATTAGCGCCGTATCCTATGCTTGTCGGAACTGCTATCACAGGAGCATCTACAAGTCCTCCCACTACACTTGCCAATGCGCCTTCCATACCTGCCACAGCTATTACCACATCTGCTTCTCTGATCTTATCGAGCTTATCAAACAGCCTGTGAATACCTGCAACACCGACATCATATATGCGGTTAACTTTGTTACCGAGTATCTCCGCAGTAACTGCAGCCTCTTCAGCAACCGGGATGTCTGCAGTACCTGCAGTAACTACCGCAACTGTAGGAAGCTCACCTTTCTCTGCCTCTTCCCCCAGAACTGCTATGATGCGAGCCTTCTCATAGAAGACAGCCTGTGGCAGAGCTTCTTTGACAGCCTCATAATCAGCTGCCGTCGCTCTCGTCCCCATGATATTTCCACCGTTTTTCACCAGTTCGCACATGATGTCTCTTATTTGCTGCGGTGTCTTTCCCTGGCAGAAGATTACTTCCGGAAAGCCGGTTCTCAGTGCTCTGTGATTATCTATATTGGCAAATCCCATATCCTTGTAAGGCAAATTTTTCAACGTTTCCGCAGCTTCGTCGATGGAGATGGTGTCGCTTTTTACTTGTTCAAGAAGCATTTTGATGTCTTTTTCTTTCATTTTCGGATTCCTCTTTTTATTATTAACAAAAGTATATCACATGTTAGTTTTATTTTGCAATTACAGGAGCTAATTCAAAATGCCTAATTCAATACATCTGATTATATATTTAGGCAGCGACTTCCTAAAACAACCATTTTTACTACTCATATAGTCACAATCGAAAGGCATTTTCTATTCCTAGTGCCTAAACAGCATAAATTAAAACCTTGTTTAGGAAATATCTTCTCATATAACTCATAAAAATGCCTATAATCATAGAACTAAACACGAATCTAGGCAGTGGCTTCCTAAGTAAATAACTCTTAAGTAAAATTTAGGCATTCCACATTGCAATATCTAACGCCCTAATTATAATAAAAAAACTGCTGTCCATACGGACAGCAGCCTTTATTTAAAAGTTTAGTAGGCTATTGTTTAAGCGTTTTCTTCCTGGTACTTAGCCAGTGCTTCGATCAGCTTAGGGATGATAACCTTAACGTCGCCAACGATTCCCAGGTCAGCTACTTCGAAGATAGCTGCAGTGTCGTTCTTGTTGATTGCGATTACGCATTCTGAACTTTCCATACCTGCGATGTGCTGGATAGCTCCGGAGATACCGCAAGCCATGTAGAGGTCAGGTCTAACTGTTTTACCAGTCTGTCCAACCTGTCTGTCTCTAGCGATCCAACCAGCGTCAACGTTTGCTCTTGATGATGAGATTTCTCCGCCGAGGAGATCTGCAACCTTCTGCAGTTCATCATAGAATTCAGGTGATCCGATTCCTCTTCCGCCTGATACGAGAACCTTAGCTTCTGTAATATCTACAGCCTTCTTAGTTTCTCTTACAACTTCCTTGATCTTAACGTTCATGTCAGCAGCTTCGAATTCAACCTTGAATTCTTCAACAGTACCTTCTCTGCCAGCCATAACGTCCAGCTTCTTCATAACTCCAGGTCTTACTGTAGCCATCTGAGGTCTGTGGTCAGCACATCTGATAGTAGCCATTACGTTACCACCAAATGCAGGTCTTGTCATCTTCAGGTTCTTGTCGTCCATGCCCAGTCTCTTACCGATAGCATCTGTATCAGCGTTTGAAGTAGCATGTAAGAAATCGAAGTAGTTGTTCATGTCTACGTCCAGTCTTGTGCAGTCAGCAGTCAGACCAGTGTGTACTCTAGCAGCTACTCTTGGTGCCAGGTCTCTACCGATTGAAGTAGCACCGAACAGTACGATGTTAGGATCGTAGTTCTTGATTACTGCAGTCAGAGCCTTTGCGTAAGGTTCTGTTACGTATTCAGCCAGCATAGGATCTTCAACTACTACAACGCCGTCAGCGCCGTGTTCGATCAGGTCCTGTGCCTTATCTTTAATCTGATCTCCCATGAGAACAGCATATACTTTTTCACCAAGTTCTCCAGCTAATTTTGTTGCTTCGCCCAGCAGTTCCATAGTAACCTTGGCAATATTACCGTCTCTCTGCTCTGCAACTACATAAATATCTTTGCTCATTGTTACAACTCCTCCCCGTTAAATGATGTGTCTTTCTTCCATCTTAGCGATGATTGCTTCAACCGCTTCATCAGGAGTAACTTCCAGCTTAGTTCCTGCACCCTTAGGCATCTTACCGAATGATGTTACTACCTTTGTAGGTGATCCCATCAGACCAATGTGATCAGGGTTGATAACGTCGCTCAGATCTTCAAATCCCCATACAGTGATGTCCTTAGCATAAGCGTCGATGATACCGCCAGCGTGCATGTATCTTGGCTCAGCCAGTTCCTGGATAGCTGTTAACAGGCAAGGAAGTGGAGCTTCGATGATGTGATATCTGTCTTCGTACTGTCTCTTAACTGTGATAGTTTCGTCAGTAACGTCAACCAGTTCTTCTGTGTAAGAAATCTGAGGAATTCCCAGGTTTTCAGCGATCTGTGGACCAACCTGTGCAGTGTCTCCGTCGATAGCCTGTCTGCCTGTGAATACGATGTCGTATCCAATCTTCTTCAGAGCTGATGAGATGATGATAGCTGTAGCGCAAGTATCTGATCCGCCGAATTCTCTAGCTGAGAGCAGATAAGCTTCGTCACAACCCATAGCCAGTGCTTCTCTAAGAGCAACGTCAGCTTGTGGAGGTCCCATGCAGACTACTGTTACAGTTCCGCCAACTCTTTCCTTCAGCTGCAGAGCTGCTTCGATACCGGCTTTATCGTCGTGGTTGATGATGCTAGGAACACCATCTCTGATTAATCTATTAGTTTTAGGATCCAGCTTAACTTCGTTTGTGTCCGGAACCTGCTTAATGCATACTACTATTTTCATTTTATATTTTCTCCCTTCACACTAACTAAGTATTTATTTTGCGTTTACTTTCATTGCTCCGGAGATAACCATCTTCATTACTTCTGATGTACCTTCGTAGATTTCAGTGATCTTAGCATCTCTTAAAGCTCTTTCTACAGGATATTCTCTGCAGTATCCGTATCCGCCCATCAGCTGTACAGCTTCACGGCAAACAGTGTTAGCCATATCTGATGCAAATAACTTAGCCATTGCAGCTGCAGGACCATAGTTTTCACCAGCATCCTTAACGCAAGCTGCTCTCCAAGTGAGAAGTCTAGCAGCGTCGATCTTAGTCTGCATATCAGCCAGCTTGAACTGAGTTGTCTGGAATGCTGAGATAGGTCTTCCGAACTGCTTTCTTTCCTTAACGTAAGCCATAGCTTCGTTCAGTGCTCCCTGAGCCAGACCAACGCACTGTGCAGCGATACCGATTCTTCCGCCGTCCAGAGCCTTCATAGCGATCTTGAAGCCAGCGCCTTCTTTACCTAATCTGTTAGCAGCAGGTACTCTTACGTTTTCGTATGAAACTTCGCAGTTTGAAGCTGCTCTGATACCCATTCTCTTGATGTTTTCACTTACTGTGATTCCTGGGTAAGGAGTTCCGTCTTCGTTCTTCAGAGGAACTACGAATGCGGAGATACCCTTTGTTCCCAGCTTCTTGTCAGTCAGTGCGAAGCAGATGTTAGTATCAGCGAATCCTGAGTTAGTAGTAAAGATCTTACCACCGTTGATGATGTATTCATCAGTTGCTTCATCATAAACAGCTGTAGTCTGCTGTCCTGCAGCGTCTGATCCTGCATTTGGCTCTGTCAGACCGAAGCATCCTGTCTTTGATCCATCTACTAATGGTCTTAAGAACTTCTGCTTCTGTTCTTCAGTACCGAATGAATCGATACATGAGCAAGCCAGTGAAGTGTGTACTGAAATAGTGATACCTGTTGAACCATCAACCTTTGATACTTCTTCCATGCAAAGTGCGTATGAGAGATAGTCTCCGCCAACTCCGCCATATTCCTTGGAGTAAGGGATACCCATCAGTCCGTACTTGTGCATCTTTGCAAGCAGGTCCAGATCATAAACTTCAGTTTCATCCATTTCTTCTGCCAATGGTTTCACTTCGTTTTCTGCAAACTTACGATACATTTCCTGCTGAAGCAAATGTGTCTTTGATAATTTAAAGTCCATTGTCTATCCTCCTAAACTTTGTTTAAAAAAATTTTATAGCTTTCTTTTGCTTACAATCACCTAAATATTTTAAGTGAATTCAAAACTTCTGTCAAGCCGCATTTATCAATATATAGTGTTTCCACCGGTACTATCTTGCTATCTTATTATCTGATCTTCAACAAGTATCTCGGCTTCCACTTCAAAGTCGTTCTTAATGCCCGTCAGAACTGCAAAATGAGGGGTTTTCATGTGTTCAGCCTGTGCATCTCGGCTCTCCCATTGCTCCCAAAGGAAGATTTTGTTATCAAAATCCGCATGATAGTAATATTCGTATCTGATGCATCCTTCTTCGGCTCTTGAGTCAACATCAACACCTGCTTCTTTTACTTTTGAATAGAACATATCACGTTCCGATTTACTCTTAAAAGTATATGTAACATAGTAATTTGTCATTGGGTCTTGACCTCCTTCTTACTACCTTCAACGTTTGCAATATAAACACTTCCGATTATCAGCACCGCTCCGATTATCTGCTGCAGCGTGAAACTTTCTCCTAACACAACAACTCCGGCTACGATAGAAATTACAGTCGTTAGATTTGCGAACAGCGACGCTTCCGACACAGAAATCAGAGAACTTCCGTAATTAAGAGCTATAAACGCCACGACAGAAGACATAACCGCTAGATATAGTATACATATCCAAAAATGTCCATTGCCTAAAGCCGCACCTATGAGCCCTTCGTAATCTCCTCTGCATTGGATGAGAGCCACGGTTATATATGTCATACTTCCTGCGGCAAACATAACGTATGTTCTTTCGAGAGCATTGAAATGTTCTCCCGACTTCTTACTGAACACATAAAAGAGCGCTCCTGCCGTAACAGCAACGAGAAGGAACAGAACACCGATAACAGATGACTTCATACCTTCAGCACCGACAGTTGTAACAGCTACGCCGATAACCGACACAACTGCACATATGACCTGCTTCATTGTAACCTTGGCTTTCATGATAAGCACATCAAATACAATGCCCATTATAGGTATTACAGCTATGATAGTCCCTGCGAAAGCAGATGAAGTATACTCTATGCCGTAACTTTCACCGAAGAAATATACTATAGGCTGGAACAGAGCCAGCAGAAGCACATACTTTAAAGGTTTTCCTTTCAGCGAAAAGCTCACAAGCGGGTTGCCGTCCTTCTTAATGATTTTTCTTCCCACAAACGCAATCAGATTCAATACTATAAACGCTGTGGTAAACCTCGCTGCCAGTAACACGCTCGGCTCAGTGATCTGAAGTGCTACCTTTGAAAACAGAAAGCTGAACCCAAAAATACTGTTCCCTATAATTACTGCAATCAATGCTTTTGATCTAATGCTCATAAAGCAATTCCTTTCATAAACGTCTATCTCTTAAGTGTCTTTATTTATCCGCCTTATCATCCCAATACTGACAATCGTCTCTGCCGATTATAGATGAAGTGAACGGAGAGCCATCGTCCAGTCTGTAATGTTTAGTAGCGCGGATAACGTACTTCGCACCAACATAAACGATAGGTATATTGAAGTAAACGATAAGGATATTACCAAGATCTGAGAACGCCCACAAGTTACCGAGTTCAAGTCCTGCCATATTACACAGGATACCAAACGCAGCAACAAACAGACCAACGCAGCGAACTACATTGATGAATGTCTTGTCTCTGCTGATACGGTTAGCAGCAATTTCAGAGAAGCTGATCATACCCAGAAGACAAGTGTATGCGAACAGGCAGAAGCACAGTGTGATCAGGAATGTGATGATTGCATTGAATGCAGTTCCCGGTGTAAGTTCTGCCAGAGATTCTGTAAACATAGGCAGCTTGTCCAGTGCGAACCAGCCTTCTGCATCAGGACCTGTCCAGCAATGTGCCATTACAACAACGAAACCTGTAAGCGTACAGATAACGATAGTATCGAGGAATACTCCGATAGATGCGATAACACCCTGTTCACACGGATGCTTGGCATCTGCAGCCGCTGCAGGCATAGTAATAGTACCCTGACCTGCTTCATTTGACATCAGACCTCTCTTAACACCCTGTGCCAGTACAGTACCGAACAGTCCACCGAATACAGCATCAGGTGAAAATGCGCTCGAGAATACTTCCTTGAAGAAGTAAGGCACTGCATCAAGATTCAGAAGAATCAGCACCAGAACCGTAACTACATACACTACTGCCATTACAGGAACCATCTTATCAGTCCATTTGGTTACCTTTTTGATACCGCCAAATACAGCGAACGCAGTCAGTACGATGATCACTGCGCCAACGATATAGTAAAATGCAGAATCAACGGCGATAACATTACCTGTCGCGATTTCCGCCATTCTTCCTACTGAAGATACAACATTAAAGCCCTGTGCCGGCAAGCAACATAACGCATATAATATGTACAGCAGTGAGAGGAACACTCCTACCCACACCTTGTTGCCGATGAGCTTTCTTCCGTAGAACGGCAGACCTCCGACGAATTCATCATCTTTCTTTTCCTTGAATATCTGAGCAAGGGCAGCTTCCATATATGCCACAGCCATACCGAAGAATGCCGATACCCACATCCAGAAGAGGGCTCCCGGTCCTCCTACAGCTATAGCGCCTGTTACACCAAGGATATTCCCTGGACCTACTCTCATAGCGGAACTGAGCAGAAAAGCCGCCAGCGGCGAAATACCTGTGTCGACGCTTCTTCTCTCAGTCATGGTCTTTATACCCTTTTTAAAATATGTGATCTGCATGAATCCCAGCTTGAAGCTGAAGAATATGCCTGATCCCAACAGAACTATAACTGCCAGTGAGATCTCGCCAATCAGAGGTATTGATGCATACCATTCGAAATTAGTTGGAAATCCCCACAAAAAGTCAGATACCGGAATTATAAACGAAAACACTCCGTTTATTGATTCAAAAATTTCCTGCATTTTTAAGTTCTCCTTATGAAAAATTCTTTGATTTATTCGATCATCTATCTTGGACAGATGTATCTTTCTTTACCTACACTTACCTTGCCGTATTCAATCGCTTCGCAAGGGCAATAAGCTATACACGCCATACAATGTGTACAGTCGCCGTGCCATTCAGGCTTCCCTCCTGCCAACGTTATGTTGCCCAGAGGGCACTTTGCAGCACAAAGTCCGCATCCCGTGCAGCTGTCCTTTGCATAGAACTTCTTATCCTTAACAATGAGAGGATAATAAGCAACATTTACTATACTGCTTTTGAGCTTTCCGACAAAGCCGGGCTTTGCATCCGGCAGCGTTTTGCCTTCCTTTATGGCATTTGCGACAGTTTCAAGAGTTCTTTCAGCTGCCTTCACTATGCGCTCCGCCTTTTGCTTATCGGGTGCCTCGAACATAGCGATGTAATTTTCCGGCATCACGATCTGCGCACAACCTTTATAAATGAGGCCTTTAGCGTCGCAGAGTTTCTTGAGATACTTGCCTGCATTGCCGACCTCGCTTCCGCATGTCATCAGGAAGTATATCTCTCTGCTGCCTGTAAACTCCGTTTTCATCATCCAATCTCTGACGATGTGCGGCAGCTGCCAACAGTAAATCGGAGCCGCTATGACCCACGGAGTCTCCGAAGAAACTGCCGAGTAGTCTTTGTTTCTTATCTTGTCGAACAGGTCAAATGCTTCTTCTCCTATGATCTCCGCCGCATACTTCGCAGCAAAAGCACTGTTTCCCGTTCCGCTGAAATATAAAACCATTCTCTCTTCCCCCTATACCGTATCACCGACAACGACACACATATTTTCGTCTACGCCGATGACTTTTTCGCCGCGTCCTCGCAGCAGTTTTATGTATTCGATCTCTTCACGTCCGATTTCCTCTCCGGGACACAGAAACGGAATTCCCGGTGGATACGGTATGATCGAAGACGCGCATATCATGCCTTCGCCGGCATCGAGAGGAACCTGCTTTTTCTTCTTAGGGATTTCATGCAAAGCGCGCCTCTTGTTCCAAAGCGCAGCGCCGCCGCTATCGGCCCTTTTCTCGCCTCCGGCGCATAGATCCGATTCCTTTCGCTCCGCGAGAGCCTTTAAAACCTTGAGCAGTCTCTCATAATCATCGGCAGTATTTCCGATACCTGTCATGCACATCAGAATATTGCCTGTAACAAGCTCTGCATATATTTCTTCATCCATCAGCAGCTCTTCCAGCTCATTACCGTCGATACCGCAGCTGCTCATATCTAAATTTATTTTAGTCTTATCCATATGGCCCGGCACGTCCATCAGCTTAAGCCCCGGGATCTCTGCCGCCTTATCATAAAAGTCTCTGATGTTTTCATCCCACGAATCCATCAGTTCATCGCCATGTTCCATCAGGATATCAGCATTAATATCAAGGGAAGCCATCAGCAAGTACGAAGGGCTTGTGCTCTGGATAGCCTGCAACTTATCTTCCAATACATACTGCTCTACTCTGTCTGAATTGAGATTGAGCACTGCACTTTGAGTAAACGAAGCCAGCGTCTTATGAGTGCTGTTTACAACGATATCGGCTCCGCATTCTTCAGCCGCCTTTGGCTCGCCTGCCATGAATTTGAGATGCGCCCCATGTGCCTGGTCGACGATCAGGACCTTGCCGTGAGCGTGGACTGTTTCGGCTATTGCGGCAATGTCACTACAAATACCGTAATAATTGGGGCTTGGAAGCAGTACTGCCTCCGCATCGGGATTTTCCCTAAGACAGCGTTCGATTTCTTCGCAAGTCACGGGACCTGAAATGCCGTACTCTTCAATCATAGACGGATACGCGTATACAGGCTCTATCCCACCCAGCGTCAACGCATTGAAAACAGACTTGTGGCAATTCCTAGCCATGACAAGTCTTTTGCCTGCAGGAACCGTAGCCAAAACAGACGCGATAAGGCCGCCGCTTGTACCGTTGATCAGCAGATATGATTTTCTCACATCATAAAGCTCCCTGTATTTTTCTGCCGTAGCCTTTATTATTCCTTCTGTCTGGAACAAATTGTCCGCACCGGGAATTTCCGTGATGTCGCAATCTATGAAATTTTCAAGGAATCTGTCATGACCATATCTTTTATAAATGTCGCTGCCCTTATGGCCCGGCATATGAAAGGACACAGGGTCCTTCCCCGCATGGTCAATCAGGAATTCTGTTATGCCTTTTGTCTGCATAGCGTACTCCTTATATAATCAAATATCTCCCAGAAGCTTTTCTGCGAATTCTCTCGCATGGCTTTCTTTTGTCTCATCAAAGAACACCGTGTCATACCCCAGGTGTCTTTCTGCCAGCATGCCGCAGTATGTGAGCTGTGAATGCTTGCAGTAGCGCTTAATTCCCTCTTCAAAAAGGTCTGCGCCTTTTTCCGGCTTGTACCCGCACGTAGTGAGGATCGCAACCTTCTTTCCTGCCCAAAGCGCAGGCTTTTCTTCTGTCTCTCCGTAATATTTATTCATGCCGTATACCAGTCTGTCGAGGACCATCTTCATAGGCGGCGTACAATACCACGAATAAATAGGTGTTGCCAGAACTATCATATCGCTTCTCATGACAGCCTCGAAAATCTTGTGCATATCATCATCGATACAGCATCCGAAAACATCCTGATCTCGCTGACACGTTCTGCATGCCCTACAAGGCTCCAGCTCCATGTCGTGAAGATCATACTCTTCATAAAGCTGCCCTGCCTTTTGCAGTTCATCTACGAAGGGTTTCAGCAAAGTATTCGTGTTACCGTCTTTTCTGGGACTTCCCTTTAAAATACAAATCATTATGCCCACCTTATATGTTCGTCAGCTTATATCTTGATATTTCTGTAGTGGTAGATGTCGCCTTCCAGCTCATCTCTTTCTACTCTTCCGACAGAATAGAGGTACTGCAGGTGTGATATGGCTTCACCTGTAGCAAACCATTTCTGAGGCGCAGGGAACTCGTCCCAGTTTCTGCATTCGATTTCCCATGTCATATCTCTGGCACATTCAAATGCAGTCTTCCATTCATCGCCCAGTATCTTCTGTACTTCGGCAAGTCTTGCTTCATGATGCTTTTTCAGCTCGTCGATACGTTCATACATATCAGGTACCGGAGTACCATGAGCAGTGAGAAGCTTTTCAACATCCAGCTTCTCCACCTTTTCAAGGCTCTTAAGATAATCAGCCAAAGGATTGTCTGCACTGATTTCGATTGTGATGTTCGGAGTGATCGTTCCGAGGATATGGTCTCCACAGAAATAAATCTTGCTCTGTCTGTCATAAAGACCGACAAGACCCGGAGTGTGCCCCGGAGTTGATATTACTTCCAGCTTATATCCGCCGTATTCCAGCACATCGCCGTCGTTGACATATTTAAAATCTATTCTGCTTTCATGCACATACTTTCTACCCGGATGGATGTCTGTATTTCTTCCAAAATCCGCCGGCGGGAATCCATATTTTATGAACATGTCATCGAGAATATACCAATACAGATTTCCTACCTCGAAGTTTATGATCTCGCCATCGATTTCGCTGGCATAAATAGTACTGCCCTCTCCTGCGAATTTAGGCACAAGGCCTACGTGGTCCGAATGAAGATGCGTGATAAATACATCCGGAGATTCTATTCCCAGTTCATCAAATGCTTCCTGAAGTGCCGCTTCACATTCAGGTCTGTTAAATCCTGTATCTATAATAAGACCTCTGTCATCTTCGCCCTTTATGATATATACATTGATATGTCTTAACGGGTTGTTTGGCAGCGGTACTTCCTTACAATATATGTTGTTTGCAATTCTGTTTAACATGCTTCCTCCTGCTTACTTGTAAATAACCATACTTATTATATAATATCTGTATTTACGGTGTTTTGCAAGTGAAGATGTAGTATGCTATAATGAAGTCATGGAGAATAGTCAACAAATAACATTGGGCACCGCGCCCGTAGGTAAATTGCTTTTAAAACTGGCAATACCTACAATCACAGCTCAGATAGTAAGCGTTCTTTATAACATGGTGGACAGAATGTTCATAGGTCACATACAAGATGTCGGTGCGACCGCTCTCACAGGTGTCGGCGTATGTCTTCCCATCATCGTTATAGCAGCCTCATTCGCAGCCTTGACTGCTGCCGGAGGCGCACCTAGAGCGTCTATTTTTATGGGTAAAAATGAAAACGATACTGCAGAAAAAATACTCGGCAACTGCGCAGCCGCCGTTACTTTAACGGGGCTTATCATTACTGCAGTTTTCCTGCTGTGGGGACGTGACCTCCTCTGGCTTTTCGGAGCCAGCGAAAACACTATCGAATATGCATGGGACTATATGAGCATATATTCCATCGGTACAGTATTCGTTCTCGTTTCATTGGGACTTAATTCGTTTATTACAGCCCAAGGTTTTACTATCATCAGTATGATAAGTATCCTGATCGGCTGTGTGACTAATATAATCCTCGATCCGATATTTATTTTTGCTCTCGGATGGGGTGTAAAGGGCTCTGCTCTGGCAACAGTAGTGTCTCAAGCCTTATCGGCCGCATGGGTCATCAAATTCCTCACAGGCAAAAAAACGATCCTTCGCATAAAGAGAAAAAATCTCAAGATGAGTCCTAAAATATACTTGCCGTGTGTGGCCCTTGGTCTTTCACCGTTCGTAATGCAGTCTACCGAGGGACTCATTACCATCTGCTTCAACTTCTCGCTTCTTAAGTACGGCGGGGATATGGCAGTAGGTGCCATGACCATACTGTGCAGTATCATGCAGCTATCGATGCTGCCTCTGACAGGTCTCGCACAGGGAGCTCAACCGATAATAAGCTTCAACTTCGGAGCAGGTAATTACGACAGAGTAAAAAAAGCATTCTTCGTACTGCTCAAGGTAAGCATCGTATATGGAATAGTCATCTGGGCGCTTTCTGTATTTACTCCTGACTTGCTGGTTTCTATATTTACATCGGATACAGGCCTTCGTGAATATGCTGCTCCTGTTCTCAGGATCTATATGGCCACATCGCTTGTATTCAGCCTTCAGTGTGCATGTCAGCAGACCTTCCTGGCGCTGGGCAATGCTAAAACATCGCTGTTCCTTGCCGCACTGAGAAAGATATTCCTGCTTATCCCGCTCATATTCATACTCCCTATGTTTATGGATCCTAAGGACATAGCAGTATTCACAGCAGAACCTGTGGCAGATCTTTTGGCAGTTATCGCGACTACGACATTGTTCTTCAGATATTTCAAGAAAACGATATATAACAAAAAATAAAAAAATGGGGATAAATGTTTATCCCCGTTAATTTATTTCTTCTAACATCCTATCCGGCAGTTTATAAACATATTCCGGCCAATCACCGTCTTTTTCATGACTCTCGTCTATGATTTCACTTCGCCAATACCAGCTGCCCTCATAGTAAGCCAGTTCAGTCACACCTTCGACAAGTCCGTCCTTACTTGTTTTAGTAAGCGTAGCGAAGGTTTCGATTTCATCAAAATATATAGCCGTATCTCTATCCTGTTCTTCTATATCATACAGATACTCGAGAGCTTCCGACGTGATATCTATAGGATACACTATAACCTCATCTTCGCCGTCAACTGATAAAGACCATTCATAATTCGCGTCGTCCTTATAATATGCTTCAGCTTCACAAGACTCATCTTCTATACAATAAAGATCGCCCTCACACTGCACCATATCAAACTTACTGCCTTCTACAGGTGACACTTCACCTTCTTCGCCGTATTCGCTGTCACCGATATAGTAATATGTGAATATATCCTGATTGTAATAAATCAAGTCATATGTTTCATCATTATAAGTTACGATATCCCCGGCAGGCCGTGCCAAAAGTATCCCGCATGAAAGAGCCGTGCCGAACAGGAATATGATTACGGTTCCTATTACAAGCTTAGTTCTTTTAGCCATTATTTATGCCAGCCTTTCAACTCTTGTCAAGGTTTCTTCATCGGACAGGTCCATATCGATAATATCGAATATCTGCTTGGAAAACTCAGGATGCTTCAGAGCATACTGCCATATCTTCTGTCCTATACCGTTGTCCATCTTGCCTGAACGTATCTTGTACTCCAGTAAATCTCCAATAGGTTTAACCAGTGCTCTTTTTTCTTTCATACTCGTTTCTCCTTATCTGTTTGATTAGTACTATAATTATACCATCTCACATCTACAAAGTCTTGCTATTTTGTGGTATGATTTCTTCATACGGCAAAGGAGGACTCATCATGAGCAAAAACAATACACACGTTCTTGAATATGATTTCAATTTTGACTTCCCGAAAATCACCCATGGCAAGGGAATATATCTCTATGACACTGAAGGCAAAGAATATATAGACGGTTGCGGAGGCATGATCAGTAACAGCTTAGGCCACGGCAGAGAAGATATGGCTAAAACCATCGCAGATCAGACAGCCAATGTGGCTTTCGTCAATAGACATGTGGCTACTGCCGACATCATCGAAAAAGCTGCCGATAAGCTCAGTGAGGTTACAGGCATGGACCGCTTCTTCACAGTATGCGGAGGAACTGAAGCCAATGAAATCTGCACTAAAATAGCAAGACTTCACTTCTATCACAAGGGACAGCCTAATAAAAACAAAATAATAGGTCGTTGGAACAGCTACCACGGCTACTCAATAGATACACTTTCATACGGAGGCCATAACGGCAGACGTAAGGAATTCATGAAATATCTCAGAGACGATATCCACGTAGTTCCGCCATACTGCTACCGCTGCTGGCTCGGCAAGGAATGCGGCTCATGCAACCTGGAATGTGCGAATTCTCTCGAGGAAGAGATCTTAAAACACGGTCCCGAAAACATCGCTGCCTTCATCTTCGAAGTAGTAAGCGGCACTGCCATGAATGCAGCAGTTGCCCCTGACGGCTACTATAAGCGAATCAGAGAAATATGCGACAAATATGATGTGCTCATGATCGTCGACGAAGTTATGACAGGTGCCGGCAGAACAGGTTCTATGCTGGCAATAGACCAATACGGCATCAAGCCTGATATCGTTACCATGGCCAAATCCGTCGGCGGCGGATATTTCCCTGTCGGTATAGCATGCTGCACAGAAGAAGTTATCGAGCCTATCAAGGAATACGGACTTTTCTCACCTGTACATACCTGGGCAAGCAACCCTATAGCTTCTGCCGCAGCGCTTAAAACTCTCGAGATTTTTGAAGAAGAAAACCTCTTTGAAAACGTACGCGTTCAGGGGGCTTACCTTAAGGATCAGCTTGAAGCTATGAAAGAAAGACACCCTTCCATAGGTAATGTTTCAGGTAAAGGGCTCATGATGGGCGTTGAGTTTGTTAAAGACAAGGCTACCAAGGAATGCTTCGATCCAAAGCTTCACGTTGCTGATCGTATAGCACTTGCAGCTCAGGAGCTGGGGCTTTTCGTCATGGCAACCGGCGGCTTTGCGAAAGAAGGCGCAGGTGACGGCATAATGTTCGGCCCTTGCTTTGAAATAACTAAAGAAGAAATCGACAAGATGCTCGACCTGTTTGAGCAAGCAATCACAGCAATAGAAAAGGACCTCTTATGAGGTCCTTATTTTAATTCTTCCAGCTGATCGCACAGCTTATCGACAACATCCAGCTCGTCGTTTCTGAAAGCAGTCGCTATAGCCGCTTCCAGCTCCTGCTTTTTCTTGTCTATCTCAAGATATTTCTGATCGAAATATTTCTCGTATACCATTCTTCTGAACTTTCTGGTGCGCATACGTCTTACAGTATTATCTTCAACCAGCAGAACGTGATCGGCACAGTTGGCAACAAGATAAAAGTCATGACTCACCATCAAAACCGCGCCCTTATACTCTGACAGTGCCTTTTCAAAAGCCATCTGCGCATATAAATCAAGATGACTTGTCGGTTCATCTAGAATCAGAAGCTCGGCTTCTGTTTCGAACAGCTTGTTTATCTGATACAGATTCTGCTCTCCTCCCGACAGCTTCTCCATATCCGCTGCAGCATCACCTACAAGCTGAGAAAGACATGCATACTTCACATCTTCCGCAATATCTATAGACTCATCCTCATTATTGAGAACGTCTCTTATGAGAGTAGTTTTACCTGTACCGTTGGCACCTACTATCGCCACCTTCTCGCCTGCCTTTACATCAAAGGACACATCCTCAAGAAGCTCCTTGTCAAAAGCTACTCTGTAATCCTTAACGCTGAGAACAACACGTTCATCCTCTCGGTTCTCCTCGATTATCGGCAAGTTTATCTCCGGTTCGCTGAGTTCTATAAACGGTGCCTTTATCTGTCTTGCCAGTAGTCTGTCCAGCTGAGACTGCTTAGCATTTACAGACCTTCCTATAACAGGATTGACCATTTTCGAGGCTCTCGTTCTCAAAATATCTACCATCACCTCGGTACGTTCTATTTCCTCCTGCTCCTCGATATACTGATTCTTCAATCTAAGCTTCTCTCTGAGCTGTGCACATCTGTACTCAGGATAACTTCCATCAAACTCCTGCAAATCGCAATTTTCAAGATGCAGTATCTTATTAAAGCAGTGGTTGAGCAGATATCTGTTATGAGTTATAACCAGCAGCGTTCCTTTATATCCGTTTATAAGCTTAGCCAAACTGTTGAGATTCCCGAAGTCCAGGAAAACATCAGGTTCATCAAGCACCAGCAGATTCGGTGCGAAAAGCATTTCTCTCATTATCTGGATCAGCTTATACTCGCCTCCGCTTATCTGTGATACGCTCGTATTTTCAAGTTCAGTCATTCCTGCCACGTGAAGCTGTCTTCTGATATTGCTTTCGTAATTATCTCCGTCCATAGCTTCATTAAGGTCCAGCAGCGCCTGATATCTTTCGAATACTTTTTCCATATCCGCCGCATCAATATCCGGTGAGGCCATCTCCTCGCATACCGAAGCGATATCCTTCTGAACTTCTGTAAATTTCTCGCTGAGAAATTCAAAAACAGTGCGCTCTTTCGTCTTTTCTCTAACGCTGAACTGGCTGGCATATCCTATTCTGCAATCTTCTGCGATAGTTATCTTGCCGTCGTACAGATATTTCTCAGTATCTATGATCATATCTACCAGCGTTGATTTCCCGCATCCGTTGCTTCCTATAAGCACGCAATGCTGTCCGGCGCCTATTGTGAATGATATCTCGTTATATAAATCTTTTTCAGGGAAGCCAAAAGATAGCTTTTCTACCTGTATCATCTCTGTTTCCTCTTAATTAAACTAAATAATTTCCTTATTAAAGTGCCCTCTCGTATCTGTCTTCTGATCAAAGAGCTGCTTATCCGAAGTTCCGTTCAGCTTAGCCTTAGCTTCGCTCACTATCCTTCTCACGTCTGCCGCTGATTCCGTAGTGAAATTCAGTCTGAAGGCTTCCACATTCTTTATAGACGGCATCTCATCAAGAAGGTTGAGCACCTTGCCGTTAAGTATAGTTGTTGTATGGTCTTCGTGACAAACGATAGGGAAAGTGCCATATTCATCTCTTATTTCATATGAACCTGTTCTGCACTTGCCGCAAAGCCCCATTTTTTTCAAAGGGCAATACTTCGTAAAGAGCAGCGGAGCTCTGCCGTATACGATCATTTCCAGAGAAGGATATCCGCCGTTTTCCTCGTAATATGCATCTATCATATCTCTGATCTGCTTTTTGTTCAGTTCATATGATAAGGTCACTCTCTCTGCTCCGAGTCTGTGAAGTTCGTAGCAACTCGCTGAGTTGACTACGTTAAGCGAATAATCTGTTACGAAAGGATTAGTATCTCTGTAACGATATATGCCGCCATAACCG
Organism: Bacillota bacterium; assembly: GCA_030529015.1. Taxonomy (GTDB): domain Bacteria; phylum Bacillota; class Clostridia; order Peptostreptococcales; family Anaerovoracaceae; genus Lentihominibacter. The sequence goes on from JAUMXT010000002.1 coordinate 37,114, forward strand.
CCCAGCAACAGCTTGCCTTCGATGTCCTTATACTCTATCTGATTTCGTCTCACGATATTATCAAAATACACATCCTTAATGCCTGCCTTCTTGCAAACATCGTACTGCTCACGAGTCATTACGCTTGCCGTCAGATAAGGTTCCTTCTCAGGGAATGTGATTTTATCCTTCGGCTCAGGCACCTTGGTTTTTCTGCCTTTAGATGCGATTTTCATTTCATAAAGCTTTTCGACTATCTGCCTTCTGGCGTTATTAAGCATCTTTGCCGGAATAAATGCATTGTACTCTTCGAACTCAACGTTCCCAAGAGTAAACACAGTATCGTTAAGTCTGGAAAGCTGCTTTATCACCTGCTCCTTATCTGTAGGCTTGTTTACTGCTTCGCTTAAAATTTCATTGTCCTCATAAACGTATTGCAGTCCGAACCCCTCTGCATCTATTACAAGACCGGAGCCGGGATAAGCATAAACCTTCATATCCAGCGGGAAGCGTCTGAATTCCCCATCCAGTGCGCTTTCCAACTCTTTATAATATAAATAGTCTTTGGTTTTATATACTATGTCTCCGGCGGAAAGTCTTTCTTTTATCTTGATGTAACATACATCGTCAGCACTGTTTATCAAGTTCCCCGCTCTGTCATAAAGCTTCACGACAGATAAGTTCACATCTTCATTTTCATGGTCTATTCTGATGATATCATTCTGGTTAAGAGTGTCCTCGAGAGTGATCTCATACATACCCTTATAGTATCTCGATATCCTGCCTATCTCATATCCGAAATTATTAGGTCTGCTGATGTTCGTTATATTCCCGTGATCTTCGCCAAACAGATATCCGTCGGTATATGTTCTGTTAAACGTCTTCTTGAGATTTTCCTTGTCGCCTTCTGAGGAGTTTCCGTCAAGGGCAGCTCTGTATTTTGACACTACATTGGCAACATAAACAGGTTCCTTCATTCTGCCTTCTATTTTAAGGGAGTCTACGCCTCGCAGTTCCTCTATATGATCTATCGTATTAAGGTCCTTGGTGGATAAAATGTAGCTTACTCCCAGGGATTTACCTGTTTTGCTGTCGATAAGCTCATACGGCTTACGGCATGATCCTACGCATCTGCCGCGGTTACCGCTTCTATATCCTATAAGTCCCGACATGAGACAGTTTCCTGAGTATGATACGCAAAGCGCACCGTGTACGAATATCTCTATAGGTACTCCGGAGGCCTTTTTTATATCCTTTACTTTATCGATTTCGACTTCACGCGCCAATACGACTCTGTCGGAGCCCAGCTCTTTGCATAATAAAGTACCCTCCAGGTCATCTATTCCCATCTGTGTTGAACAGTGGACTTCAAGGTCTTCATAATTAGCTGCTATATGCTCGAACACAGCCAAATCCTGCACTATGATTCCATCCACACCGATTTCGTTTAATGCTGCCACCTGTGCCTTCATATCCGCTATTTCATCTTCGAATACGATGGTATTCATAGTTACGTATATTCTGACATCGCGCAGGTGAGCATACTCGACTGCTTCTTTGATGCTGTCCATATCAAAATTGTCGGAATAAGCTCTCGCCCCGAATTTTTGCATGCCGAGATAGACTGCATTACATCCATTGGATACAGCAGCCTTTAACGCCTCCATATTACCTGCCGGTGCTAAAAGTTCTGTCATTGTAACCTCCTGTCGAAGCCTTTGATTTCTGCCGGGTCCTCGACCTTATAATTATATCATATATAGCGGTATTGCGATATTAAAAAAGGGCAGACATATTGCCGCCCTTGATTATTATTTTCATTGTATTGTTAACCTTTTATTTTGCCTGTATCCAGTCTGTCAAAGTAGCTCTTTGTTTCTGCTACGATAACACCGCTGAGTGCAAATAATGCGATAAGGTTAGGTATTGCCATAAGTCCGTTACAGATATCTGCGAGAGTCCATACTGCACTTACTGTGATGAATGGTCCGCAGAGTACTGCGAATACGTATACCCATCTGTAAACTTTAAGCGGAGTTCCGCTCTTACCTGTCAGATATTCGAAGCATCTTTCGCTGTAGTAGTCCCAGCCGAGAATAGTTGTAAACGCGAAGAATGCGAGACATACCATAAGTATGAATGCTCCCACCTGTGGTGACCAGCCAAGACCGTTACCGAATGCCCATGCAGTTACCTGTGCTCCGTCAAGTCCGTTAGCGATAGCATTGTCATAAGCTCCAGTTACCATGATTGTCAGGCCTGTCATTGTACAAATAACGATAGTATCGATAAATGTTCCTGTCATTGATACAAGACCCTGTCTTACAGGTTCTCTTGTCTGAGCTGCAGCTGCTGCTATAGGAGCAGAACCGAGACCTGCTTCGTTTGAGAAGATACCTCTTGCTACACCCTTCTGCATTGCGATCATAAGAGTGCCCAATGCTCCGCCTGCTGCTGCTCTCAGTCCGAAAGCACTGGCGAAAATTTCGCTGATTGCAGCCGGGATTTCAGAAACATGTGCGATGAGGATGCATACGCAGATAACTACATATATGATAGCCATAAACGGCACTATGATCGATGTTACATTAGCGATACGCTGCAGGCCGCCTACTACAACCAGAGCTACCAGTGCTGCAACTACGATGGCAGTTGCAATTGTTGCGATTGAGTATGTAGATCCAAGCATGTTAACTGTGTTTTCCATATTCGGATCGAAGAAGCCCTGTACTGCTGTTGAGATACCGTTTACCTGAGTAATAGTACCGATTCCCAGCAATCCTGCTCCTATACCGAAGATCGCAAACATCTTCGCAAGCGGGATCCACTTCTTACCCATACCGTTTTCGATATAGTAGAAAGGTCCTCCCATGAATTTGCCGTCTTCTTTTTCTCTACGATATTTTACAGCCAGTAAACCTTCTGAGTATTTTGTCGCCATTCCGAAGCATGCTGCGAGGATCATCCAGAATAATGCTCCCGGACCACCTGCAACTACTGCAGTAGCAACACCTACGATATTACCTGTACCGATAGTTGCCGCCATAGCTGTACATAAAGCTCCAAAACTTGAAACCTCGCCGGCTGCACCCTCTTCGTTTTTAACCATATACTTGAGTGCCAGCGGAAGCTTCCTGAACTGAAGTACTCCCAGTCTGCATGTCAGAAGAAGACCTACTGCCATGATAAATACGCACATCCATGGTCCCCATACGACATTGTCTACTGCTACCAATAAATTTGTTAATTGTTCCATTTCGTTTAACCTCTCTCTTCTTTGAACAAAATTGCATTAAAAAAAAGCCGATAAATCGACTTCCAGAGATAAGGCAAAGCTATTTAGATAAATAAAAACTTATCCGCCCTGTCCTTTTGCCTGAGAGATCACGTACACGTCGCTCTTGTACGCTTACACCTTCGGCGCTCATTAGAGACTCTCCAGAGATTCATAGTTTCTATCTTTCCCATTCCTTTCTTTTTAATGGGATCGACGTTAACCAACTTGCTTACAATAACATGGAATTTCAGCCATTTCAACCCCTTTTAGAATAATTTTTTGTATAAAATTCTAAACATGCAAAATTTCTGAAAACCGACCGATGATTTATTGAAACAGTACTGCAGACGATAGAAGCCACATAGCACCATAATATGCCACCAGTACAAAAAGTCCCAGAAATCTTGGCTTCTCGATACGAAAATACTTTATGGACAAAGCATAATCCGACGCCAAAAAGCATACAGAACCGATTCCCAGCGCAACAGCCATACCGTTATCCGGATTTTCCATCAGAAGTTGGAGCCCCAGCCCACAAAGCAATCCCACGAAGAATGAGTAAATAATTGATGGAATCTTGTTGCCGCCATAATCATATTTCGGGTTCAAAGTGCAAGAGATGGTAATTCCCACCATGATCAGGGAAATAACTGTAGGCCACTTGATTTGCCAATCCAGCAGGATCAGGAACTGACAGCAAAAAAACACATGTGCCAGCAAAAACGAGCCCACACCCAGTACAAACTGCGGATTCTTCAATCGATTGTCGATCTCATGTGCCAATGCCAGCAAGACATCTCCCAAAAAACACAAAATAAAGCCCGGAAGACAAGCGAGATAAAACGAGTCATCCGTCACATGATAAGCAAAAAGTCCGATCAAAAGAAAAAGAATGCTCGTTAATGTCTTCATCAAAACATAATTCTTCTGTCGGTTCCGATACATGACATTAATGGTGATTCCTGCAAAAATAGCATATATTCCGGAAGCTGCTGCAATTACTCCGTTCATAAAAATACTCCTCTTAAAAGGCCCCTGAAACAATTGTTTCAGGGGCTTTAAATCAGTTATATAATACTTTCTTATTTTGCTGCCGCTGCTGCCTGCTGTGCTGCAACTTCTGCTGCAAAATCTTCTTCTTTCTTTTCGATACCTTCGCCTACTTCGAAACGAACTACGCTTGTGAGAGCCAGGTCCTTGTTTACTGTAGCCAGGTACTGAGCAACAGTCTGCTTACCGTCTTCTGCTCTAACGTAAGTCTGGTCGAGGAGACAGATGTCCTTCAGCTGCTTTGAAACTCTTCCGCTAACGAGACCTGTGAAGATCTTGTTTTCAGCGATGTTTGCCTTATCAGCAACTGCAAGTCCTGCCAGCTTAGTCTTAGCTTCTTCTGACAGGAAGTTTGGCAGATAGTTGAAGTTGAAGCTCTTGTCAGCTCTCTTTTCTGCTAAGATTGCAGTGTCTTCTTCATTCCAAACGCCGTCTACAGCCTTGTCTAACAGAGCGTTCAGGATTGGCTTAGGAAGTGTGAACGGATCGTTCAGCGCGCTTTCCAGAGTGATGTCGTGCATCTTAGCCAGTTCTTCTTCTGAGATTTCATCTCTGCTTACATACTGTGGGTTCATTGCAGCAACCTGCATTGCAATGTTTGTTAAAGCAGTCTTTACTTCGTCAGTAGCTTCAACGTTACCTGCAACGATAGCGCCGATTCTTCCGCCGTGGATGTATGAAACAACTGCTTCGCCTTCAACCTTTTCAAATCTTCTGATTGACATGTTTTCGCCGATTGTAGCGATCTTGTTAGTCAGTACAGCCTGTACTGTTCCTTCTTCGCCATAAGGGAGAGCCATGAAAGCTTCCATATCAGCTGCTTCGTTTTCGAGAGCCATCTTAGCCAGAGTATCTACGAAACCAACGAATTCTTCGTTCTTAGCAACGAAGTCAGTTTCTGAGTTAACTTCTACGATTGCTGCTGCCTTACCGTCAGCTGCGATAGCAGTCTTAACCAGACCCATTGCAGCAACTCTGCCGGCTTTCTTAGCAGCCTTAGCAAGTCCTTTTTCCTTTAACAGATCAACTGCAGCTTCGATATTACCATCAGTTTCTACTAATGCCTTTTTGCAGTCCATCATGCCTGCGCCTGTCATTTCACGCAGTTCTTTTACCATTTTTGCTGTTACAGCCATGTTATTATCCTCCTATTATATAGAGTTGTCTTCTGTGATTATTCAGCTTCTACTGCTTCTTCAGTTGTAGCTTCTGTTTCATCAAAGCTTTCGCCCTGCTTAGCTTCGATGATAGCGTCTGCCATGCATCCTGCGATCAGTTTTACTGCTCTGATAGCATCGTCGTTTGCAGGGATGATATAGTCAACATCATCAGGGTCACAGTTAGTATCTACGATACCAATGATAGGAATTCCCAGGATTCTAGCTTCTTTTACAGCGATCTTTTCTTTCTTAGGGTCTACTACGAACATTGCAGCAGGCATTCCCTTCATGTCTTTGATTCCGCCCAGGAACTTTTCAAGCTTTTCCAGTTCGAGTCTCAGCTTGATAACTTCCTTCTTTGACAGCTTTTCGAAAGTGCCGTCTTCTTCCATAGCCTTAATGTCGTTCAGTCTCTTGATTCTGCCTGAGATTGTCTTGTAGTTAGTCAGCATTCCGCCCAGCCATCTCTGGTTTACGAAGTACATGTCGCATCTTCTTGCTTCGTCAGCGATAGCAGCCTGAGCCTGCTTCTTAGTTCCTACGAACAGGATAGGTCTTCCTGTTTCTGCAACTTCCTTCATGAAGCTGTAAGCTTCGTCGATCTTCTTTACTGTCTTCTGAAGGTCGATGATGTAGATTCCGTTTCTTTCTGTGAAGATATAAGGAGCCATTTTAGGGTTCCATCTTCTAGTCTGGTGTCCAAAGTGTACACCTGCTTCGAGTAACTGTTTCATTGAAATTACTGCCATTTT
>JAUMXT010000141.1 GCA_030529015.1 Bacillota bacterium
ATTCTTTTGAAGCAATCTTTGGTCAGGAAGTGACCAAAGGTGAAGAAAGAAAAAGACAGATGTCTAATGGGCATCATCGTCTGATTAGCAGAATCTTCTGCTGCTCCCCAATCCAACCCCATGAGCGATTTAGAATCAAATTCGCTGAATATACTCTTCAGTGTAATACCTGCTGCGTTTGGTTTCTCAATAATACCTGCGCCAACAATAAGTACCCTTTTCATCTCTGTGCCCCTATCTCATTTCCCATTATGGCTATAACATGCTCCATAGACAGTTGAATAGTTTTGCGCAAAAGCCGTGCTATCATAATTCGCTGTACAGCTGACCAATCCGTTCCTTCATAATGCTCCAGGAATAGCTGTTACCGTATACCTTTATGGCACGCTCTCCCATGTCTCTCCACTCATCTCTCCGTGCTTTCAGAGCATTTACGGCATTGGTTATTCCTTCTTCACTGTATTCGGTAAGAATACCTATGTCATTTTTAGTAATAACATCATCATATCCGGTGTCAAACGCCATGATAATGGGCTTTCCAAGCATGATTGATTCATAGAACTTATTGGGCGCTGCATACTTGTGGTTGCGGATAGAGGGATCATATACAGCCATCATAATATCGCACTGTTTTTCAAGTGCAAGCGTTTCGCTGTACTGCAACTTCCCATAAAAGAATATATTGCTATACTTCTCGGCAGCATCGCGCATCCATTCCTCGTACTCGCCAAATCCTCCGATGTGCATTTCAACATCATCCATCTTTGCTACAGCTTCTACGGTTTCCTTCAGCAAGCGCATTCTTGACAGCACACCGACATAGACGATTTTTACCTTACCGGCACATCCCTTCATGGAAACAGACGCATCAGACTGTTGCACGGTATCCGGCGTATTATGGATAACATATAGCTTCTTGGGAGAAGCTTTTCTGATCTGTTCAATGCGTTTTTCTGTGCAAATAATGGTTGCGTTCGCGGCGTTAATGACGCGGATTTCGAAAAATTCAATGATAGAATTCAGTACTCTGCTCGGAAGGATATGCCCTTCCACGTAATAATCCAACACATGATAGATAAACTTCTTTCGAAGCAGCCTGCAGCACATCAAGCTTGCAAAGCCCGTGTCGAAGTCAAACGCATGAACAGCATCATACTCTTTGCGATGTTGGAACAGCCATCGCAGAATTCTGATCTGAAAAAGCAGCAGTCCCTTAAAATTTGCTTTGATACCACCGCTGTATTTCGCAGGAATACCAAAGTGAATGATATCCGCTTCTGCGTTCGCCAATCGTTTTACGGATTTTCTTTCTCCGTAAGTATTAGAACGATCCCATGCCAGAATGGTCACCCTGTGGCCCTGACTGATCAATGTATTCGCCATTTTTTCAACAGGCGGATCCGGCATTACTTCTGTCGCCCGAACCAAAACAATTCTCATGTTCAATTCCTCGTTCTACAGATCAAGCTTTTTTGAAATACTTGCGCAGGTATGCGCGCCAAAGCGTATTCACACCGTGAAGCAAATCAATTTTCTCGAAGTACACATCTACAACCTCATACAGACTGTCACAATTATACGTATGGATTCGGTTAGGCTTCTTATCCATCTGGATGCCCGATACATCCACATGCGACTTTTCATGCTCTTCGTAGCAGCTGCCATCAAAGTGATCTACGCAGTACAGAATCAGGTTTTCACCGTATTTTCGTGCGCAGTTCTGAGCCGGACGAAGCAATTCATCTTTCTGAATGAAATGCCCCGCCGGACGGCAGACATTGGCGGCATAGTGCTTTGATGCTATCTTCGTCATGGCCATCTTTTCCATGTCAAGCGCAAAGGCATCCAGCCCCCAACCCTGAGCAGTTCTCTGATAGCTTACCGCATAATAATGATCATTCCGTTTCAGGACCGTCGTATCGATATATCTGACGCCTGAAACCAGCGTTTTTACCTTTTCCCACTTTTGCGGGAAGGCAGTTGCCCGGTAAAGATCGATGGACTGATTCGCAGATGTTTCAGGAATCATATAGTGCTCACCGTTGTACTCAAACACACACGGATAGCTCATATGATACGGCTGCTCAATGATTTTCCCCCGATAAACCGGTTTGCCGGCAATGAACTTATAGTAGGCAATGCAGGCTTTGTTCTTCTTGTTTTCGAACAGTTCAACAAAGAGATAATGCTCTCCGTCTGCCTCATACATGAAAGGATCAGCGATACAGGTCCCTTCCGGCATATCTACAACCTGGTACTTATCCTGACCATGCTGCCGATAGGCAACGTTCCATTCACCACCGATAAAAGCCTTAACCGCCAGAACCTTCAATTTGTTAAGTAGCGTCATTGCAAATTCTCCTGATGAACGATCATTTGTCTGATGAGATCTCACTCATCACATCGACATAAATATTCTTCATCGCTTTTACAGCTTCTTCCATAGAGAATCGCTGCAGCGTCTGATTGTTTCTTGCAAGCTCATCGCGGACTATGCTTTCGTCCATCGCATTGCAAAGCGCCTTGCACAGGCTGTCCACATCTCGCGGGTCAAACATCAGCTGACCACCGTCAAACAAGTCCACATTGCCGCGAATTCTGCTTGCAACACAGGGAAGTCCAGCGGACATAGCCTCCATAGGCGCTACCGGCAACCCTTCGCGGAAGGAAGATACGACGAAAATGTCCGCTGCCTGATAGAATTTATCGATGTCCGTCCGATATCCGACAAACATGACCTGATCTTCAATTCCCAGGGATTTCGCCATCTGTTGATTCTCTTCCATCAAAGCGCCAATGCCGCAGGCAACATAACGAATATCCTTGCGACCGAGCTTCGCCAAGGCTTCAATCACAATCTTGTGATTCTTGTTCGGATTGATCTCTCCGACAGACAGCAGTACAGTCTCGTTATCCTTGATTCCGAGCGTATTTCTCATTTCCGCGCGAATTTTTTCATCACGCTCAAAGCGTTTCGTTACGATACCTACACCCGGTACATATTCAGCGCGACCACCCTTCTTGTAATGGAAGCGCTGAGCACACGCATAGTCTTCGTGATTGATCGTAATCAGGCGATCCGTGAGACGGGCAAGGATTCTTTCGACAGGATAATAAAGCAGCCAGTTTTTCAGCGGAGCACCCTTCCAGAAATGAAAGCCGTGCGCCATATAGATGACCTTGGGAATTTTGGCCTGTGCAGCACTAATACGCCCAACCATACCACCGCTGGGCGTATTGCAATGCACAATATCGTATTTTTCTTTTTCCATCAGCTCAAGCAGCTGCTTTCTGGCGAGGAGGTTGCTCTTGCCCAGTGGATTTCTGTCGAAGTCAATATGGATCATTTTGATGCCATACTGCTCGCACACTTTCTCAAAATGCCCGGGTTCTGCCATCGACATGTTGTTGGCAAGCGTAAAGTCAATGCCCAACTCTTTTGCCGCCAAAATTGCGGAGATGGCGAAGTTATTCATGATCTTGCC
>JAUMXT010000031.1 GCA_030529015.1 Bacillota bacterium
ATGTCATGGACTAGCCCTCCTTTATGGCATTTATCTTGCCGCCTTTAAGAACCATATTGATTTCAAGTTCTGAGAAATTCGGTTTAGTTTTATATTCTTTGCCTGTCTCTTTATTCTTAACGATAACGAAATCGCCCTTCACCTGCTGAGGCGCGTTTTCGATAACGAGTACATCACCCATCTTGAAATCATCATATTCATCAGGGCAATCAAGCACCAGCGGAAGAATACCGCTGTTTATCAGATTCGATCTGTGGATTCTCGCGAATGATTTCGCTACTACGAATTTCACACCGAGATAAAGCGGTGCCAGCGCCGCATGTTCACGGCTGCTTCCCTGGCCGTAATTGTCGCCGCCTATAATAGCACAGCTTCCGGCTTCTTTACATCTTGCGGAGAAGCCCGAATCGATTTTCTCGAAGCAGTAATTGCTTAGGTGCGGTATGTTTGATCTGTATGGCAGAAGCCTTGAATCAGAAGGCATGATGTCGTCTGTAGTAATATTGTCTCCTGCATGAAGAACTATCTTCGCCTCTATAGTTTCAGGCAGCGCAGTATTTCTAGGGAACGGTTTGATATTCGGTCCCATGGCAACTTCTGTATTACACTTGTCGCAGCCTGCCGGATATACTACGAAATTGTCGTTTGGATCGAAGTCCACAGCATCTATGGCCGGTAAAACCTCTCCGCTTGTCATCCCATCGGTCAAAACTCCGTATATAGCAGAAATGGCCGCTGTTTCAGGGCTTACAAGATAAACATCTGCATCCAGCGTTCCGCTTCTTCCCTTGAAGTTTCTATTGAACGTTCTCAGCGATACGGCTCCTGATTTAGGAGACTGTCCCATGCCTATGCATGGACCGCATGCGTTTTCTATAACTCTGGCACCTGCATTTATAATAGCAGCCAGTGCACCGTTTTCAGCCATTTTAGCCATAATCTTGCTTGATCCCGGTGATATAACAAGACTTACATCAGGGTGAACCTTCTTGCCCTTCAATATAGCCGCCACCTTCATCAGGTCTGTGTATGATGAGTTAGTGCAGCTGCCGATAGCCACCTGATCAACTTTGATCTGTCCGATGTTGGAAACCGCATCGACATTGTCAGGGCTGTGCGGCATAGCTGCCAACGGGGTCAGCTGATCTAAATCTACGATCAGTTCCTCGTCGTAAACTGCATCTTCGTCTGCCGACATAGGTGTATACGCATCACCTCTACCCTGTGATTTAAGATATTCATACGTATTGTCATCACTTGGGAAAACAGAAGTAGTCGCACCGAGTTCTGCTCCCATATTGGTGATAGTCGCTCTATCTGTAACCGAAAGACTTTTAACGCCTTCGCCTGTATACTCTATTATTTTGCCTACGCCACCCTTTACAGTAAGCTTTTTAAGAACATAAAGAATCACGTCCTTAGCAGAAACCCACGGTTTAAGTTCACCGTTAAGCTGTACCTTAACTACTTTAGGCGAAGTCAATGAATATGTTCCCTTCGCCATAGCAACGGCCACGTCAAGACCGCCCGCACCGATAGCGATCATACCGAGACCGCCTCCTGTAGGCGTGTGGCTGTCTGAGCCCAGCAACGTCTTGCCGGGTGCTCCGTAATTTTCAAGATGCAGCTGATGACATATGCCGTTTCCCGGTTTGCTAAAAAGCACACCATGTCTTCTTGCTACGCTCTTTATGAATTCATGGTCGTCAGCATTTTCAAACCCTGTCTGCAGTGTATTATGGTCTATGTATGCGACGCTGAGTTCTGTTTTTACCTTATCTACCTCCATCGCTTCCAGCTGAAGGTAAACCATTGTTCCTGTTGAGTCCTGAGTCAATGTCTGATCGATTCTTATAGTGATTTCTTCCCCCGGAGATAAAGTTCCTTCGACCAGATGATTTTCTAAGATTTTGTACGCTAATGTCTTTCCCATTAAAGTTCCTCCCGATGTCGTTTATTGCACTTTATTTCAGTAAAGCTTTATACTGCTATTGTATAATTGTATTAGTGTATACAATTATACAATTTAAGCAGTCCTCGGTCAATATTCAAAATTGCTTTTTATCTGTTTGTCTTAATCGACAATTACTTCATATTTTGTTATACTTCTTTTAGCAGAATTTTTCATTCCCCAACGGAGGATTTAATGGTAAACGTATTTCAAAAAAAGATACTCATGGTAGCGGTATATGCAGCCGAGATCATGATGAAAAACGGCGCGGAAATCTACCGAGTTGAAGATACCGTAACACGTATCTGCAACGCAGGCCGCATATATAACGTAGAAGTGTTCGCCACACCGACAGGAATTTTTGTTTCTATGGATAGCGGCGACGAAGAAGATCAGCCACTGACATATATCAAACGAATACACAGCACAGGGAGCGATCTCAGCAAAATTTCCAAGGTCAATTCTTTTTCCAGAGAGTTTTCTACTACAGACCTTTCTGTTGAATCCGGCATGAAGATACTGGAAAAAATCGATAACGAAGAAGCATATCCTTTCTTCGTCCGTACTCTTGGCGCCGCTATGACGTGCGGATTCTTTGCATTGATATTCAGCGGAACTATGATCGACGCATGCATGGCAATGATTTCAGGAATAATATGCTACTCTCTTGCCGATGTTTTGAGACGAGCAGACGTCAATGCATTCATTCGAAGCTTTTGCTGCTGTGGGCTTGCCGCATTTATTGCTCTATCGGGAGCCTTCTCAATCCCCGATGCATCTTATGAGCCTGTTATCATCGGTACGTTGATGCTTTTCGTACCGGGTGCAGCTATAACAAACGCCATAAGAGACTTCCTCTCAGGCGACATGCTTTCGGGAACGGCCAGACTTATGGAAGCAATTCTTACTGCAGTCGGTCTTGCTTGCGGAGCCGGTGTTGTCCTTAAAATTTGGGCTATGGTAGGAGGTGTTGCTATATGACATCTACACTTATCACTCAGTTCATCCTCGCCACCATGGCAACTTGCGGACTCTCCATCATATTCAGGGTTCCTGTTAAAAAAATCCCTGTGTGCGCTATAATCGGCGGTCTGGGATGGGTCGCTTGCCAGGTAGTAATGTTCAGCGGGTTCTCCATAACATTCGGTTGCTTCGTCGGAGCTTGCGCAGTGGCACTTTTAAGCGACATATCTTCTAAGCTTCTGCGAGAAGCTGCAACGATTTTTATAATACCGGGTATAATGCCGCTGGTTCCGGGAGCCGGAATGTATAGAACTATGCTGGCGCTGCTACACAACGATATGAGCGGCTTCGCTACAGAAGGGACACAAACTCTCGTCGCAGCGGGGGCTATCGCAGTAGGGCTTCTCGTTATGGGCTCGCTCCTCAGACTTGTCAGAACGGTCAAACGAAAGCTACATCCTGCATCCAGATAAACTAAAACGCCGACAAGGATCATACCTTGCCGACGTTTTTTATTTATCGGTTATTTTTTTATAACGATGTTCATTACTGTGCCTGCTTTACCATCCGGAGTTTCTTTAATGCCGCTTCGCGCAGTTATTTCGCCTCCGTGGCTTTCTGCTATGGTTTTCGCTATAGAAAGCCCAAGACCGTATCCGCCGCCTGCCCTAGCTTTATCTGTACGATAGAATCTTTCAAATATATGCTCGAGTTCGTCTTTTTCTATAGGCTCTCCCGTGTTCGCACTCCACAGACATAGCTTCTTTTACTTCCAGTCGTTCTTTCTCATAAGTATTTATACATATGACAGAAAATGCTATCATCAGCACAATCCCTATCAGGCACATAAATTATCTTATTGATAAGGTGTGCTTTCCAATATAAGTATGACAATTCTATAAGAATTGTAAATTCTTCTTCATAAACGGGCAACGGTCGCGTAGATAATCTACGCGACCGTTGTCTTTTTTATTAATATGTTGTTAATTCTTTACAGTGTTTCCAGCTTTTCTGCAGCTCCGTCGAGCCATTCGCCTTCATAAAGTTCGATCATTCCTCTGTCACATGCTGCTGCCAGCTTAGGTTCGATAGGGAGTCTTCCCAGAACTTCCAGACCGTATTCAGCTGCAACTTCTTCAATCTTGCTTACTCCGAATACAGGAATTTCTTTACCGCAGTCAGGACATGCGAAGTATGACATGTTTTCTACGAGTCCGAGTACAGGAACATCCATCATTTCAGCCATCTTAACAGCCTTACCTACGATCATTGATACCAGTTCCTGAGGTGATGTAACTACGATGATTCCGTCTACAGGAAGTGACTGAAATACTGTCAGCGGAACATCACCTGTTCCCGGAGGCATGTCTACGAAGAGGTAGTCAACATCTCCCCACAGTACATCTGTCCAGAACTGCTTAACTGTTCCTGCGATAACAGGGCCTCTCCATACTACAGGGTCTGTATCGTTTTCAAGCAGATTGTTTACTGACATTGTACCGATTCCTGTCTTAGTCAGCAGAGGGAAAATACCCAGTTCGTTAGCTGATGCTTTCTCAACAACACCAAATGCCTTAGGAATTGACGGTCCTGTGATATCAGCATCGAGGATAGCTGTTCTAAAGCCTCTTCTCTGCATATTTACTGCCATCAGAGAAGTTACCATTGATTTACCAACTCCGCCCTTCCCGCTTACTACAGCGATAACTTTCTTGATATCATTGAATGAATTAGTTTCTTCTATAAGACTCTGCGGCTGGCTGCTGCAGTTTCCTGCGCTTGGACAAGTTGAGCAGCTACCTGATTCACAACCTTCTCCACAGCTTGATCCGCAACCTTCTGCCTGCATGTTCTTTTCTTTGTCTGACATATTAATACCTCTTTCTTATGTAATCGTTTTAATACGGGCACTAAGGCCCGTAATTGTTGACATATGTTATATAAATTATACTCCTGCAATTAAAGTAATTCAAGGGGGTGAAACGTTAAATGAAACAACAATATTATAACTGTTTCCAATCAAACTCCATTTCTACAAGTTCAACGTTTTCGGCTTCAGCAGAATCAATCAATTCAACAGAAGTAACATATCCCGATGCTTTGTAATATTCATAAATCGAGTCCTCTGCGCTGTTGCTTCCTTCCACAGAAATAATGCCGCCTTCGTAAATCGCAAACTTCGCTCTTGCACCAAATTCATAATCCGGGAACAGATCGACAGCTCCGTTTTCATCCATAGTATAAATCAAATAGTTTACTGTTTCATCAGTATCATATCCACCGCTTATCAGAAGCTCGTCGACCCCATTATTGTCGATATCTTTCTCTGTGTAATAAATATTCCAACCTTCAAGCTCCGCCACGGCGCTAAACAGCTCTATGTTAATATCTTCTTCCACCATGTAGTTACTCAAATCATCTGCCGATTCGGCAAGCTCCGTATACTTACCGATGATATCTTCATATGAAACTGCTTCAGCATCTGCAGATCCGCCACATCCTGCAAGCATTACCATGGTAACCATCATAACGATGACAGTACATATTGTTCTTTTCTTTCTTTTTAAATTCATTTTGCTCCTCGAATCTTTCTCAAAACTCATTACCATATATTCAGTCATATCATTATACCACTAATCCTGTCCGACTCAAACAATTCTTTCCTCGTATATTCCCTCAAGGTCGTATCGTTTTACACGTCCTGCTATTTCTTCACGGTTCGTCGAATAAAGCCCCTCCTCTTTCATCCTTTTGAAGTACTCTGCACCGGCGAAAGTAAATCTTGTCATTAACCCTTCCTCTTTTTCGAGACTTCTTCCCGCAAATTCTATGATATCTCCCACCGCAAGTGTCGGCGGTAATTTTAACAACTTCATGCCGGCAAGAAATCTCACAGCATTATGTCCTGCCAAACTTCCCGTCGTGATCGCTTCGGTATGCCCGACAAACAGCCCCGCCTTTTCTCCGCCGCAAAACAAGTTGTCAACGCCCTTCACTTTCATCGAATCGTCTCTTTCTGCCACAGAAAGATATCTTATGGAATTTCCCTTACCGCCTGCATACGGATCCACGTATCTGGCATTTTCAAACCCGGGAACTTTCCTTAAGGAATCCAAGTCAAAAAACGGTGTCATGATTTTCGCATATCCCGTATCAAGCAGAACTATGTTTTCCGCATATTCATCCAGAGCATACTGCCTGCAGACTTTCATATCGAGTTTTTCCTTCTTAACAGCTTCCCTCGGTAAAGGAATCACCGCCACACCCTTTTCATTCAAAGTCTGCTGTATCTCTTCGGAAAGGGATTGCTTCTCAAGCTTGCCACTGCCGCTGAATGCTCCAAAAGCTCCGTCCTTTCTTTTTCCCATAATGTCACTGCCTCCGGCTTTGGCACTGATGCTTACTCTCGGACCGAAGGCCGGACATCTGAGTATGCACATGCAGCATCCGTTACCGTATGTAAGACAATTCCCCGGACCTCCGGTGCTTCCCGTAGTCTCTATAAAAACATCTCCCCGGAGCTTTTCGCCTCCGGCTAAAATCAGCTTGCTGATAGACGGCTGTGCGCTTTGCATAACGACATCTATGGCACGTGTCATGAATTTAATTTCCACGCCTCTTTCACGCAGCAGCCTGCGAACCTCAGGTTCGACTTTCGTAACATCATAAAGGCTGGCATGCTTATGTCCCGGAAAGTCTATATTGATATGCCTGGAACATTTGTCCGTGATTTTAAATAATTCGCCGGCACCTAATGCGATGTTTTCTTCGGCAGCTGTAAAGCGCCCGTTGTTTCTCATTATTCCGCCCACATTACCTAGGCCCAGCAGCATATCTGTCTTTTCCAGCAAAACGACTTCAGCTCCTGCCTTTCTTGCTGTAAGCGCCGCTGCACATCCCGACCATCCGCCGCCTATAACTACTACCTTATACAATAAAATCCCTCCTTGCTATTCCATTTAGAATATGCGAGGAGGGATCTTCTTGTTAAACTAAGATTTTATGCTGTTGCTTGATAGCTATGCCATGACGAAGCCGAATACAAGGAACAGGATTGCTGAAATTACTCCTGCCAAAAGTCCGTATGGCATCTGTGTAATAGCGTGTCTGAAGTTGTCGCATCCGCATGCTGCTGAAGTAAGGATAGTAGCGTCGGAGTAGAAGCAGCAGTGGCTTCCCAGTACTCCTGCGGACAGTACTGCGGCTACTGACAGTGCCATGTTGGCATCCATCTGCATAGCCAGAGGGATAACGATAGGAAGTGCGATTATGTACATTCCCCAGTTAGTTCCTGTGATAAATTCTGTTACAGCCAGTGCACAGAATACTACGAATGGCAGTAATGCTACGCTTACGTTAGCTGATACTGTGTCGATTACATACTGAGTAAATCCGATTTCGTCGTTTACTGCAGCGAATGCCCATGCCAGTACCATCAGAAGCAGTGGCATTACCATGTTGCAGAGGCCCTTTACACAGAGATCTGCGAACTCTACTGCAGTCATGAGGCCTTGTGCCAGATAGATAACGAATAACAGTGCTACTGTACAGATAACACCCATCTGCATGTCTACGTCAAATATGATAGTGAAGAATACCAGGCTGACGATAGGAATGATCAGATTGATGATTCTTGGATTATCAGGAACATCGATTTCATCGCCACTGTGGATATCGATTTTTTCAGATCCTTCAGGTGCGATAGGTCCTCCTGCTGCAACTCTGTCATAAGCCTTCTTCATTGGTCCGAATACAGGTATGATCTTCAAAGCAACCAGCGGAACGATGATAGCTGCGATCCAGCCGTAGAAGTTGAATGGAATAGTTTTGATGAAGTAGATAAGACCTTCTCCATCAGGAGCCCATCCGTTAGTTTCCAAGAGGCCACCTGCGAATACCGCCCATGTTGAGATAGGGATGAGTACGCAGAGAGGAGCTGCTGTTGAGTCTACAACATATGACAGCATTTCTCTAGGAACCTTGTGCTTATCTGTCAGTGTAGTCATACATGAGCCTACTGTTAGGGAGTTGAGATAGTCGTCGATGAATACTACGATACCCAGTATCCATGTCCAAATCAATGCCGACTTGTCACTCTTAGCTTTCTTCGCTGCCCACTGACCGAAAGCATATGCGCCTCCTGATTTTTCAATGAGAGCGATGATGCTTCCCATAAGACCACATACGATGATCAGCCATGCCATATCGCCGTCGAGCATCGTATCTGTCAAGATCGTACTGAAGTCTCCGATAACGTTCAGGGAGCCATTCAGCATGATCAGTCCCATTACACATGCCAGTACGAGTGATTCCAGAATTCTCTTAGTAAGGAAGATATACACGATCAGGAAGATCGCAGGAATCAGTGACCACGGGCCGAAATTAGCCGGATCGTCAGGCATGATAAAGGTTAGAAGATAAGTGACCACAATTATTATTGCTGCCGTTATGACAGCTCGAAGTGGTTCGAAGTTCTGCACTTCTGCTTTTAGCTGTTTAGTCATTCTTCATCTCCTTTCGTGCTAAAAATAGAAAAATAGAAAATTGCTATAGGCTAATTATAGCAATTTTCAGATAATTGTCAAGCTAATCTTTACTCTTTTTGTCTGCATTTGCACATTTTGTGGGGTTTGCCGTTTTCATCCACATGATTACATGCCCCGCATATTCCTTCTCCGCAACACATATGATAATTGTTTGCCACCACCAGTTTGCTCACCGGTGCCTCTAACCTCTTCGCTAAAAGCCTGATGTAATAGTCCGACGCAAGTATAAATATGATGTCATAATCATCGGTACAGTATACTCTGTCATAAACCATTATGCCTCCCGGCACCGGACAGATATCGTCAAATGGCGATTTTTTTATCTGCTTCTCCGATATGCCTGCCAGCTCGCATCCGTCCTTTAAAAAGTCCGCTGTTATTTTTTCAGTATCAACGATCACTTCAGCTTCAATCTCCCCGGCGCGTATCTTATCCTGTGCAGCACCTATCAAATTCACTGCAGGTGCAAGCCCTACTCCTCGCGTCATAATAAGCAATCTACCTTTTTCGCTTCTATAGTCTTGTATCCCTGTCAGAAATCCGTTTCTGTATATCCCTCGTATATAAACATATTCCGTAGCTTCTGCGATAGCCTTGGTTTTCGCGGAAATTATCCTTACTGCAAAGTGCAGCCTGCAGTTTTGCACATCCGCTTTCATGACGGAAATCGGCACATCGTAATATTCAGCTTCTTTTCCTTTAAGAAAAACGAAAGTCCCCGGCCGTGCCGCCCGGAGGGCAAATCCCTTGTCTACCTCTACGACAAGCCTCAGCAAATCTTCCCCATACCAAACTTTGCGAACGATGTGCGCTTTGAAAGAATTCCTTAGGTTCTTAGCTTTTCTGTCGTTCTGCATGAATTCGTTATATATGCAAAGTCCGCACCATTTGCAATCGCACGCTTGCTCTCCTGCCAGCCTGCTGCACACAAGGCAGCCTCCTGTTTCCGCCAGCGGGCAGGGGCAATTCGATGAGCCTGCATCGGCGCAGATCCCGTTCAAGTAATTCATTGTCTTCCTCCCGAATCTATCTCTTTATTTCATATATTATTGATATGCTTTTCGGGAGCAAAGGTGTTACTTAAGACGAGTGTATCCGTAATCCATGAGCCTGTATGCGTCGTCGAACCAGTTGGGTGCGCTCATAACAACACAGATAAGTTCGTGTTTGCCACGTTTAGATGATGCGACGAGAGTCCTGCCGGAATCCATCGTATATCCTATCTTTATCCCGTTTCCTCCTTCATAGTCGTAAATTGTCTTGTTTTTATTGTAAAACGTCTTGTACTCACGATTTTCTCTTGTACTATCATACGTTTTAGCAGCGACTATTTCTCGAAACTTCGGGTCTTCCATGGCCGCCATGGCGATAACAGCCATGTCCTCCGCTGTGGTGTAATGGTCCTCATCAAATAGTCCGTGAGGATTTACGAAGTGAGTGTCCCTGCATCCGAGGTTCTCTGCTTTTTCATTCATCATTTGAACGAATTTCTCTTCGCTTCCCCCTATTGTCTGCGCCAAAACCACAGCGGCATCATTTCCCGAAACCATCATCATACCGTACAGCAAATCTTCTATCGTAATCTGCTCGCCGGCTTTAAGATAAAGCGATGAGCCTTCCGGCGCCGTCAGAGGATCGGGCACCGTTATCGTTTGGGTTATCGGACTTTCGTATTTTTTTAGCACATCCATAACGACCATGGCTGTCATTATCTTCGTCGTACTTGCAGGATAGGCCTTTTCTTTAGAGGCTTTCTCGTAAAGAACTTCGCCTGTGTCTCCGTTTATAAGGATCGCCTGGCCTGCAGATATTCCTATATCGGTATTGGTTGCGCCTTCGATACCGTTTTCTCGGATATATATCATGAAGCCTGCCGCAACGGCAAGGATCACCATTATTATAAACATACATTTTTTCACCATAAAAAAATCCCCTCTGCCAATTTACTCGGCAAAGGGGAATATATGCTATTTTTTCTCAGGCAGATCTAATGAAATCTGCTGTAAATATACGCTGTCGATTCCCGGTGCTTCAATATCGTCATCTGCCAGCACGCCTTCAATATCTTCTATTGTCGGCAATTCTTTTAATGTTTCGAATCCAAACTGCTTAAGGAACTCATCTGTAGTTCCGTAAAGGATAGGTCTTCCTACCGCATTTGATCTGCCCACTTCCGCTACAAGGTTCTTTTTTGTGAGCCCTTCGATAACTCTATCACATCTTATACCTCTGACTGCTTCGATCTCACCTTTTGTTACAGGCTGCTTATAAGCTACGATGGCCAGCACTTCCAGGGCCGACTGAGAAAGTCTCTTATGCTTTACCGGTGTGCAGAGCTGTTCGATATAATCGAGGTTTTCCTTTCTTGTCACGAACTGAAAGCTCTTGTTGACTTCTCTGATCACGATGCCTCTGCCTTCTTGCTCGTACTCTTCCTGCAGTTCTTTAAAATATCCGTATATTTCTTTTTTATCTACATTGAATATGTCTGCGACTTCTTTAATGTCCAGCGGTTTTCCCCAGATAAACATCATCGATTCGATCGCCGACTTAATAGTTTTCTTACTTGCCATCTTCGCTCTCCTTAAAAAGGTTTTCTGTCGCCTTGACTGTTATATCACCAAACAAATATTTCTGTTGTGCGTCTAGGCGCTTTTCTTTCATCATTTCCAAAACAGATGAGAATGTTACTGCCACATCGTACATGTCTTTCTTATCCTTGATAAGCTCTCTGAAATCCGCTTCCTTCTCCGGCTCATCCTTGAAGAAATCACGGATATCAAGCATCCTGAGTTCTGTCGTGATCTTCTGCTTCCTGCTTCGTTTGTGATGGGTCTTGATTTCTTCCATCTTCTTCTTTCTCTGAAGGAAAGCTTCAAATGCTGTTCTGAATTTATCTATGTCCAGGCTCAGGTATTCATCCGGCTCGCCGGTAAATTCACTCAAATCTTCCTGTGGTTTCTCAAGATACATTGTCGCTTCTTCGTTTCTCTGCTCCAGCATCTCGGAAATAGCCTTGAACTTCTTGTATTCAACAAGCTTAGCTACCAGTTCGGTTCTAGGGTCTTCCATTATGTCGGCCTCGCCGTCATCAGTAACTGTTCTCGGAAGCAGCATCTTTGATTTTATCTCAAGTAGAGCTGCCGCCAGCACCATAAATTCCGAGGACAGATTTATGTCTGACTCTTTCAGCTCTTCAACATAACTGATATATTGACTTGTTATTTCCGAGATCTTGATATCGTATATGCTCATCTCTGCATGTTCGATAAGATATACCAGTAAATCAAATGGTCCCTCGAAAAGATTGAGTTTAACTCTGTAGCCCATTTATTCCTCCGTACTTGCTTGTTTCAAGCACTTAAGTATACCATAAAAACGCGCACCTGCAAAGGGGCGCGTTTAAACTGTTAACAAGTCAAAACCCCGTCACGAGTGACGGGGTTTTGAGGTATTTAGATGAATATTACACCGATATTCTTATCTACCTTGTTATGTAAGTCTTACAGGTTGAATTCAGCCTTAGTTGCAGCCAGTGCTTCGTCCAGAACTTCCAGAACTCTGTTGATTGAATCATATGACTGAGTTGCAGGTGGTTCGATTCTTACTGTCTTCGCATTTACTAATGTTCCGGCAACCATAACCTTTCTGTCGAACATTTCCTTAGTTACGTTGTATCCGATTTCTGCTTCTGGGAATTCCATGCAGATCAGGAGTCCAGCGCCTCTGAATGTCTTCAGAACTGTAGGGTATTTTTCCTGCAGCTTAGCCAGTCCAGCCAGGTAGTAATCTCCCTTTTCCTTCATCTGTCCAGGGATATCGTTTTCGATCATGTACTTGATAGTAGCGATCATTGCTGAGCAAGCCAGAGGGTTTCCGCCGAATGTAGGTGATCCCAGGATCCATGGATTTGAGAACATCTTTCCAGTTTCGCCAGTGCCAACGCCAGCCTTTTCATAAGTCCAAGGTCTAGCAACGATACCAGTGATAGGAACTACACCACCTGATGTAGCCTTACCGAATGTCATGATGTCTGGAGTAACATCGTCGTGGTTACATCTGAACCATTCGCCAGTTCTTCCGAATCCAGTCTGGATTTCGTCAGCGATCAGGCAGCAGCCATATTCGTCAGCGATCTTTCTCAGTTCAGCCATGTATCCATCCGGTGGAATGATAACTCCGCCTTCGCCCTGGATTGGTTCTACGATGATTCCGGCAACCTTTTCGCCTACAGCTGTCAGGTTCTTAACTGCTGCTCTTGTAGCTTCTGCGTTACCATATTCAACGTGCTGTACCTGCTGGATCATAGGGATGAAGTCTTCTCTGTAAGCAGCCTTACCGCCCATTGAGATAGCTCCCATTGACTTTCCGTGGAAAGCGTTAACTGTTGAGATGAACCACTTACCGCCTGTTGCCAGTCTAGCCAGCTTCAGAGCCATTTCAACTGCTTCAGCACCACCGTTAGTCAGGAATGAGTACTGCATATCTCCAGGAGTTACTTCTGCGATCAGGTTGCAGAGGTATCCTCTCAGTGGGTCAACCAGTTCCTGTGAGTGCAGGCAGTATCTGTCCAGCTGAGCTGCTACTGTCTTCTTGATTTCTCTGTTGTTGTGTCCGCATGCATAGATACCGAATCCGCCTAAGCAGTCGATAAATTCAACACCATTCAGATCTCTGAATACGTCGCCGTCATCTTCCCATTCTACGAATGCAGCGTCAGTTGATACTGACTTTCTGTATTCTAACCAACCTGGGTTGTAGAACTTGTTAAAGTTTTCGATTGAATCATCATGGATAGCTTTCTTATCTTCTGCAGTAAGCTCTTCCTTTTCGATGTAGTCACACACACGTGTAGCCAGTTCTAATGCTTTCTTTAAATCAGCCATTTTTAACATCTCCTTTAAATATTAAGTGTTAAGTTGCGTGCCGCCTAGAGTTAGCGGCTATCGGTATAACTTCTGGCAACTATATATTCAAGTTCCGTGCCAACTTGCATGCCAACTACGAGTTTAGCCGCCCAAACGCATCTCACACATCCTTGAAAGCTTGTCTTTATCAGCGTTTCAAGCTTAATAAAAATTTAACAATTTTTTATCATTTCTTTTAGTCAGTCGTTTTAGCCCGTATTGTTTATGACTTTTTCTCGAGAATGTGTTTCGTTTTTGATACGCAGTCTTAATTATGATACACTTTTCTCTTGGCAAGCTGCACTTTACATTTACTTTTTTATAGACTTTTTTAGCGCCTCAATGTAAAATATTATCGTTATTATATAAGGAGTATTGCAAGGAGTAGTCGTAATGATTCATTTAAAAACAGCATTATATGGTGCGCTTATCGGTATCGCCAACGCCATCCCCGGCGTAAGCGGCGGTACGATGGCCGTTATCCTAAACATATACGATAAAATAATGTATGCCATAAGCCCGAGAAACCTGAAGGAAAACCTCAAATTTCTCATTCCCCTCGGCATCGGCGCCGTTGTTGGCATTTTCCTTCTCAGCAACGTGATCGTTTCCGCAATGGAAAATTATCCGATGATATTAAATTTCTGTTTCATCGGACTTGTGCTCGGAAGCCTGCCTGCGATTTTTAAACGAGCAAAAGGAGACGAGCTTCACCACCGCAACTGGATTTTCTTCGCGGCGGCACTGGTTCTAATGATTTTGCTCGCTTTAGTAAACCCTGATGCCACAGCAAATAAAACACTCTCTGAGTTCGGTGATATTAATGTAGCCCTTTGTCTCAGATTCTTCTTCACCGCTGCGATCGGGTGCATAGCAATGATACTTCCGGGACTTTCCGGATCTCTGATTCTTCTGCTCTTCGGAACTTACGGAGCAATCATGGAAGCAATCGCTACATTTAATTTTACGATAATAATCGTAACAGGACTAGGCATCCTTACCGGAGGCATCACCGGGGTAAAAGTTATCAAGAACATGCTTCGTTTTCATCCGCAAGCTTTGTACTTCGGCATCCTCGGGCTGATGGTCGGCTCCATCATAACTATCTGGCCGGGATTTGCGATGAATGTTCAAGGAATCATTGCCATAATCGGTCTTATTGGATATACTCT
>JAUMXT010000032.1 GCA_030529015.1 Bacillota bacterium
TCAAGTTTTATGTCCGAGTATTTGCTTGAATATTCCCTATGAATTTCCGATAGTTTAAAACGCAGGTGCTTGATATCTACAGCATATAGATCTCTGTCAGCATAAGTGTCACAGATGAAATATGCATCTTCAAGCGCATCAAAATAAGTCCCATAATGATCGGTATCAAGCTGGATAGTAAGCAGAATGCTTGATGGATCGTCAGATTCGATCTTATGGGGATCGTTCTTGTTGAAAATATGCACATCTCCATAAGAAAGGTCGTAGCTTGCCGCCGAGTCGCAAATCCGCACGCTTCCGTTAAGAACGCATATTATCTCTATGGCGTCATCGTGAAGATGGAAAGGGTAGTATTCGATGCTTTCCACTCTTGCTCTTACACGAGCGCTTGTTTTGTATCCTATTTTTTCTATGTACTGCATATTTACATGATATCAAAATATTACCCGTATATCAACAAATTATTACTCCACACGTAAGGACGCATTATATAGAATATATACATAAAACAGTGACAAGAAATCGGCACTGCAGCCGATATGATTTATGAACAAAGGCGCATAGCGCCAATATTGAAAGGAAAAATATTATGGAAATCTATGAACTGATGAAAGAAGCTGTGCTTGACGGAGATGAAGAGGAAGCGGTAAGACTGGCAGAAGAAGCCCTGGAAGAAGGCCTTGATATTCAAAAAGTAATGGATGAAGGCTTCCTGGCAGGCATCCAGGAAGCCGGACAGCTTTATGAGGATGAAGAATACTTCCTGCCGGACCTTGTATGTTCTGCAGATGCCATGAAGTGCGCTTTGGAAGTTCTCGATGAAGCTATGAAGAATGACCCTAACGCTCAGAAGGGAAATGCTGCTAAAGTGGCTCTCGTAACAGTTCAAGGTGACGTACACGATATAGGAAAAACGATCGTAGGCGCTATGATGACTGCATCGGGATTTGAAGTTTATGACCTTGGTACAGATGTACTCAATGAAGATGTTATCGCGAAGGTCAAGGAAATCGATCCTGATGTTTTAGGCTTATCTGCACTGCTTACCACAACTATGGAAGAACAGGGGAATATCATAGAGATGCTGAAGGCTGAAGGTCTTAGAGATGATGTGAAAGTGATCATCGGCGGGGCACCTGTGAACCAGGCATGGGCTGATAAGATCACAGCTGATGGATATTCAGATAACGCCATCGCGGCAGTGAAGTTGGCGCAGGAGGTATTGAAATGATAATGAAGGCACCGGTATTAAGTCCGGAAGAAATAAAGAGGATACATGACGACAGTATCAAGATACTTGAAGAAGTAGGCGTGAAAGTTCCAAGCGATAAGGCACTTGATTTGCTTGAAAGCGGCGGTGCTAAGATAGACCGGGACAATCAGGTGGCATATATTTCAGGCGACATGGTGGAGGAGGCTCTTAAAACAGCACCTAAGGAATTTTTGCTTGGCGCAAGGAACAGAGAACATGATTTATGGCTTCCTACAGAAAGAACTGTATTAAACATGGACGGCTGCGGCTCCAACGTTATTGATTTCAATACAGGTGAAAGAAGGCTCGGCACATTAAAAGATCTGGCAGATGTCGGCAAAGTGTTCGATGCCATTCCGCAGGCTAAAGTCCTCTGGTCATGCATACATCCGGAAGATACACCTAACAGCAGAGCAGCAGGCGTATGGGCCACAGCCACATCACTCATAAACAGCTGTAAACACGTACAGGACGAAGTGCAGAGAGTAGAAGAACTGCCTTATATAATAGAAATACTCAAGGCTGTTCTTGGAGGCAGCGAAGAAGATGTCATCGAGAGAAAAATATACTCAGCAACTTACTGTACAGTGGCACCTCTTTGCCACGACAAGGAAATGCTTGAAGGAACGATGGCTTTGACTAAATACAAGGCGCCTGTACTGATGTATCCGATGCCTGCGTGTGGAAGCACAGGACCTGCAAGCCTTTATTCAAACATAGCTCTTGCTAATGCGGAAAGCCTCAGTTCCCTGGTTATATATCAGTTGAATTCTCCGGGCACACCGCTCATATATGGCTCTGCTCTCGGCAGAATCAACTTAAAAACAGGAGCATTCCTGGAAGGTGCGGTTGAAACAGAACTGATGATGACAGCTATGGCACAGATGGGTAAATTCTACGAACTTCCTACAATGTCAGCAGGTTGCCTTTCTGATGCCAATAATCCCGGCATGCAGGCAGCTATGGAAAAAGTCCTTACTACAGTTCCACTCACATTAAATGACGTGGATGTTATCCAAGGTATCGGCCTTATTGAAGGCAGCATGACATTATCTTTTGAACAGATGATCATAGATGCGGAAATATTCGAACACTGCATGAGAATGCATCAGGGAATCGATGTATGTGATGAGAAGGATTACTTCGAAGACATCAAGGCAGTGGCACAGGGAGGACACTTCCTTAAGCAGAAATCAACGAGAAAAGCTTTCAGATCAAACGAATTCTACAATTCCAAGCTGATCCCGGCAGATACATACGACACATGGAAGGCTAATGGCTCCAAAGATATGTTGGAATATGCTCACGAAAAGGTGGCAGCTATTCTTGCAGCCGATCCTATATGTCCGCTGGACGCCAACACAGAAAAGCTTGTTAGAGAAATCATGGCAGAAGCAGCTGCTAAACTGTAGCAAATATTAAAACGAGGTTAGATATGAACATGCATAAATGGCTGGAGGACGTAAAAGCGTCGCCGGTAAAAAAACCATTTCCGATACTTACATTCCCGTGTGTGAAGCTTCTCGACATATCAGTGGGAGAGTTGATTTCAGATGCAGACAATCAGGCAAAGGGAATGAAAGCAATAGCTGATAGAACAGACTCTCTGGCGGCAGTGAGCTACATGGATCTTTCGCTGGAAGCAGAAGCATTCGGAGCGGAAGTCAAGGTAACAGACGATGAAGTTCCTACAGTTGTGGGTACGTTAGTGCCGGATGAAGAAGCGGCAGAAGCGCTTAAGGTTCCGTCTATAGAAGCAGGTCGTATCGGAATATATCTCGAAGGCATGAAAAAAGCCCTCGAGCTCATCGATGACAGACCTGTATTTGCGGGAATCATCGGACCGTTCTCTCTTGCGGGAAGATTGGTAGACGTAAACAAAGCGATGCTCTACTGCAAAAAGAAGCCTGAGCTTTTGCATACGGTCCTTAGAAAGGCAACGGATTTTCTTATCGAATATGCGCTTAGCTACAAGGCTGCCGGAGCCCATGGAATAGTGATGGCAGAGCCGCTTTCGGGATTGCTCTCGCCTAGACTTGAAGCGAAGTTTTCTGCTCCGTATGTCAAGGAAATTGCAGAAGCCCTCAAGTCTGAAGACTTCCTGGTGGTGTATCATAATTGCGGTAATTATACGCCGAAGATGATTGATTCTATCGCGTCAAACGGCTGTGATGCATATCATTTCGGAAACGCTATCGACATGGCAGCGTTCATGGAAGAATGGCCTGCAGATCTTCTTGCTATGGGCAACATCGATCCTGCGGAACAGTTTACCAACGGAACGCCTGAAAGTATGCGTAAGGCGACTATGGAGCTCATGGAAAAATGCAGCAAGTACGATAATTTCCTGATTTCTTCAGGCTGTGACATCCCTCCGGGAGCTAAGTGGGAAAATATAGATGCTTTCTTCGAAGCAGTAAAGGATTACTATGAAAGATAAGATTTTCAATTATGCAAAGGCGCAGGTCTTTGACAATGCAAAAGATTTTTTCATAGAGGCAAGTGGATTTGATATGAAAAAGCCTCGCCATCAGAAAATGATGGACGAGGCTCTTAGCGTGCTTGAGAAGGAAAAGCCGGAGGCTGCACTTAGTGTGCTTTGCACAAAGCTTGGAAAGGATGCCTACACGAGCGGTAAAATCAAGGTTGGAGATATCGAAATTAGCTGTAACGGGTTTTCGCGAGTAGACGAAGCACATGTTACAGATGCATATATATGTGTTATAACTGCAGGTGAATGGCATATCGAAGATGCGAGGAGGGCAAGGCATCAGGTATATATTGATACATGGGGAACGGCGTTTGTGGACGCAGCGAAAATGCTGTTCGAGGAGGAACTTAAGGCTCAGATAAAAAATGGGGAGTATCTATCTGATCCTTTCGGTCCCGGCTATTACGGAATGCCGTCGTCGGATACGCGTAAGTTTGCTGAGATTTTAGATATGGGTTCATTAGGCGTTGAGGTACGGGAATCCGGTATCATGGTGCCGTTAAAATCAATGGCGGCCATATATCTTGTGACCGATAACGAAAACGTATTGCCGCCAATGGCATGCAGTGAATGCTTTGGTCGAGTGGACGGCTGCAGGTATTGTCGAAATTTGTCGAAATAAAACACTTGTAAAAATTTTACAGGTGTTTTATTATGATGTTGAAAGGAAGAAAATGGAAGCCAAGGTAAAAAATACTAGTAAATACAGTGGGGATATGAAGCTGAAAAAAAGTCCATATGAAGCTGAAGATATAAGGAAAATGATATCTGAAATTAGGATATTGCTTACTGATTCCGGGAAGACCATTTCAGATGAAACTGTTTTAGAAGCCATTGAGGAGCATATTTTTTCCGGAGTAAAATCCGGATGTTGTAACCACAGAGAAAATATAGCTCTTATACATCGTATATTTCTTTCGTTAAGGAAGGAAATGGACATACTTCAGCCATATATAGATGATACGACGATATCCGAAATCATGGTCAACGGTAAAGATAACGTTTTCGTCGAACGAAAAGGTAAGATCGAAAGACTACCTGTTTCCTTTGACAGTACCGAGGACCTGGAAGAACTCATCAGAAGGATTGCAGCTGCCGTAAGGCGTGAGATAAATGAACTGAATCCTATAGTCGATGCGAGGCTTTCTGACGGATCGAGAGTTAATGCAGTATATAAGAATGTTGCTCTTAACGGACCTATACTTACAATAAGAAAGTTCCCCGACAAGGTAATGACGATGGAGGATCTTATTGAGAACGAAACATTGTCGCCTGAGCTGGCGACATTTTTGGCAAAACTGGTAAAGGCCGGCTATAACTGTTTTGTCTGTGGAGGCACTTCTTCAGGGAAGACTACACTGCTCAATGTTTTATCTCAAGAGATACCATCGTGGGAGAGAGTCGTTGTTATTGAGGATTCAGCAGAGCTTCAAATCGAGCAGGTGGATAATATCGTAAGGATGGAATGCAGGAGTGCCAACGTTCAGGGGAAAGGTCAGGTAGATATGTCGCAGCTGGTGAAAGCCAGTTTGAGAATGAGACCTGATAGGATAATCGTCGGAGAAGTCAGAGGTGCGGAAACAGAAGCGCTTTTGAACGCACTTAATACCGGGCATAGCGGCAGTATGAGCACAGGACATGCCAACAGCATAGACGGAATGCTAAAAAGGCTTGAAGCTTTGTATATGCAGGCGGCTGATTTCCCGGTAGATGCTATAAGGAGTCAAATTACAGAGGGGATAGATATTATGATTCATATGAGCAGAATGAGAAACGGGAGCAGGAAGATAATGGAGATAGCTGAACTAAACGGTATAGAGGACGGAAGAATAGTACTTAACAGGATATTTGATCACGAAGCAGGATGGATGGGAGATGGTCTCATTCATAAAGAAAAACTCAGGCTTGCAGGCCTTGAAGAGGAGGAAGGCTGATTGATTAAGGATTATTCGATTTATGATTTATCCGGTAAAGAGAAGATCATCTTTTATTCGGTAGGGTATATGTGCATTTTCATAATAGTGTATCTGTTTTATCACAGTTTATTGTTAGCTGTGTCAACAGGGGTGTTGGTATATTATATAATGCCGTACATTAAGAAACATATGGCAGAAAAACGATTAGATGCACTGAATATGCAGTTTAAGGATATGCTTTATTCGATATCAGCATCGATTGCAGCAGGCAGACAGATGGAAGAAGCAATAGTAGAGGCGGAATCTAATCTGGCACTGATATATAAAGAAACGGATCCGATGATGGTAGAACTGAAGCATATGCGGATAAACATAATTGAAAATAATGAAAGCGACAAACCACTACTCCAGGACCTCGCTTACAGAAGTAAAAGCGAGGATATAAACGATTTCGTGCAGGTATTTAATACATGCAGGGATATGGGCGGGGATATAGAGAAGATGATCACACAAACTGTGGATGTTTTGACTGAAAAAATGGCCATAGAAAGAGAAATTAAAGTTCTTACAGCACAGAAAAAGGTGGAGGGGAGGATAATATCCGTAATGCCTATGCTGATGCTTTTGGCATTAAATATATGCTCTTACTCATATATTGAACCTTTGTATGAAACTACGGCCGGAAGATTGATTATGACAGCAGCATTAGCTGCAACGGTTTACGGAATGTATCTAATGGAAAAGATATCTCAAATAAAGGTATGAAATGGGAAGAAAATCAGGGGAAATAACAGCAGAAGCAGCAATGAGGAAGGCTACAAGGCAAATTCTCACCGTCGTTGCAGTGGGTCTTGTGCTCATTGCTGCAGATATCATTGCTTCTATAGACAGCGGAATAGAGGTGAGAAGTTCAGAGGGTCGACTGACTCTTATAAGACCTGAAGCAGGGGAAGACAGCGGATATTTGACTTTGACTGCCAAAATCGAAGGAGAGGCCGGAACGTATGAAGAAACACTTAATGTTATGGTGCAGCCATACGAAGACAAAGCAGAGGGGGAAGAGAACAATGAAGAACAGAAGACAGACGATGAGACGACAACGGAAGAAAAAATGGCGGCAGACCTACGCTCCATTGCAGACGGAATCAATGCAGACAGTTCCTTAAAAAAAGTCAGTCTTCCGTCTGAACTGGAAACGGGAGAAAAAATAATATGGACTGCTGACGGCAGGCCTAAAACGAATACAGTCGCAATAGTAATACTTATAATGCTGCTTACAGGTGTACTGTATAAAGAAAGGTTTTCTGCATTGCGAAAGCAGGAGGAAGCAAACAGAGAAAGTGTATTAAGGCAACTGCCCGGATTTATAAACCGAATAGTTTTACTGTTGAATGCCGGAATGGTACTCAGCAGCGCTTTCGGAAGAGCAGTTGAGGAGAGCACTAAATCATCGGATACAAAAGATGACTATTTCTATGACAATTTAAGAAAGATATACGTTTCGATGAATTCGGCAAACGGATCGATGAACAAGGAATTCATGCTGTTTGCCAAAAGAAGCGGAGTAAAAGAACTCATGCGAGTATCGAATATAATAAATGACAATGTCAGTAAGGGTACAGCTCTTACACATAAATTAAAAAACGAAGGGGACATGTTATGGCTGGCAAGGAAGAAGAGCTGTGAAGAGCTGGGCAGATTGGCGGAGACTAAGCTTACGCTACCGCTAGTGATTTTTCTCGTAGTACTTATCGTCATTACTATAGCTCCTGCGTTGCTGGAATTATAAAGAGGAAAGGAAGAAGGATCATGAGAAAACTAAGGGGAAAATTAATTAGGTTAAGGTCAAAAAAAGGCATGGAATTGGTTCAGGTCGCTATATTGGTGGCACTGGCCGTAGCCTTGGGACTTATTTTTAAAACAGAGATAACCGATTTTGTTAATAAGACATTTGAAGGTCTGAACAGCAATTTCTAATGAAGAAGAATTTACCGACCAAGCGGATTGGAAATAAAAGAGGAAGCTACATTATGGAGGCGGCGATAATCTTACCCTTAATCGTACTAACAACTATTACAATCATTCTAATTATAATGTTTTTCTTCACTCAAATGACAGAAAGCAGCCGCCTCCATATTGCTTTAAGAGAAGATGCCGGTAGAAGGACAGGCCAAACAGAATACATAGGAACAGACATAGACAGTGACGTGAATATAGAGTTTGACAAGAGCATATCGGGAGGCACTGTATATGGTAGAAAGAACCTGATAATGGATCACAAAGGAATTCTGTATAAGAAGGGTGTATTCGCAGTAAAAGGGAGCAGCTACGTCGTTGACGGTACAGAATATGTAAGATACTGCCGGCTCATAAAGGGTATAGTATATGAGTGATAAACGCAGCAGGTTAAGAAAAGTCAATAATAAAAGAGGAAGCAGTGCAGTATTTTTGACTGTAATAATGGCTACGCTGATGTCTATAACACTGGCGTTGATATATGGTGTGACAGAAGAAACCAAAAAAAGCACTGTAGACGCTGTAGTAAACCTTGCAGGAGATTCGCTGCTTTCGGAGTTCGATCGAAAATTACTGGAAGAGTATGGCCTCTTTCTGCTTAAGGGAACCGATGAAGAATTATCGAGAAAGCTACACAGCTATATAAGCTACTCACTTGATGATATGAAAAACGTAAAGACAATAAGTGTAGAAGCGTCGGCAGGTAGATTTTCGCTTACAGATCCTGCGGTGATAAAAGATCAATTACTTGAGTACACAAAGATGGCAGAAGCCGAAGGCTTGCTTAAGGATAAAGGAAGCAGCGAAACAACTTCTATGGAAAACAGAACGCTTAGATACGGTCCTGCTATATCATCGTTACCTTCAACGGGCATACCGTCACCAAGCTTAACATCAACAGCAGAGTCATTGGCTGATAAGGCTAAGGATGTAGAGGCGGCTTTTAAAGCAGGAACAGATACATATTTGCTCAATAGATATATCCTTACACATTTCAATAGAAAAGATACTATAGTAAACAGCAATCATTTTTTTAGAAATGAGGCTGAATATATATTGGGAGGAGAACTGTCTGACAGAAAGAATGAAAAGAGAGTAGAAATCGCATTGAAAGCCATGAGATTTCCTATAAACATGGCATACTTATATTCCGATCCCAAGAAGCAGGCAGCTTTAGCGGCAGCAGCACAGGCAATGACGCCGGGTGCGGCAGCGGTGGCAACTCAAGCAGCCTTGGCATCTACATGGGCATATGCAGAATCAGACAATGATGTTGAACTGTTGTGGGAAGGGTATAAGGTTCCGATGGTCAAGGATGAGAGTACATGGGCTATAGAACTCGACACTGCTATAGAAGGCGTGTTTAGAGGAACAATTATTCCTGCGCAACAGAAAGGCTATGATTATGATGAGTATTTGCAGATATTGTTGTTTTTTCAGAATGAAAACATAAAACTGGCTAGGATAATGGATCTTATTCAAATCAACATGAGAGCGGAATATGATTCCGATTTTCTTATATGCGAGTACTCGACAGGAGTTACAGTTAAGGTGAAAGTTGATGGTAAAACGCATACACATGAAAAACGATACTAAAGGTTTTTATACGTTAGAGGCAGCTATTTTCCTCCCGATAGTAATTCTGGCAGTTTTATCTTTAGGTTATTTCATGAGAGTCATCGGCACATGGGAAAACTGTGTACACGGTGCAGTAGACGAAAGCATGCTTGCGGCATCTAAGTCTTATGACGGAACAAGTGCATATATGGCAGGAAGAAATGTAAGCGAAAGAGTAATTGAAGACAATCCTCAGGTAGATGAAATGAAGGTTAAAAACTTGAGAGTCATGTATAGGGATATCTACGCAGATGACATAACTTCCTTCAATCTATATTGTGTGATGAAGCTTGAATTGCCTCTGGGTTTTTCGAGGGAATTCGTTCTCGATTACGGAATAAAATACAGAGGATTTACGGGCACTTTGGAAAAGCCGGATCCGATGGGAGTGTCAGGTCTTGAGAGCTATGCACAGCAGCAACCTGTTTGGGTGTTTCCTCATTCGGGAGAAAAGTACCATAAGGAAGGATGTACTCATGTCAAGGCTTCTGCCGAACCGACCGTGCTCACTTCAGCCGTAAGGAAGAAATATAACAGTTGCAGCACTTGTGATTCTGCAAGTATGACGACAGGAAGTATAGTCTTTTGCTTTAAAGGAGAAGACACCGCATTTCACAGAAGTACATGCAGTACGATAGTAAAACATACTATGATTATGGATAAGTCAGAGGCTTTAAAAAAGGGATATACTCCGTGTACAAAATGCGGCGGCAGTTAGATAAATACGTGAGGAGGACGTAATTATGTGGAATAATAGTGAATTCAGGCTTACGCTTGAGGAAAATACGTTTAGAGACTACGAAAAAATAATGCTTACATCAGGAGATTGCAGTTGCTTTATGCCGATGGTTTTCATCGGCGAAGACGGGGAGGAGGTCGTCTGTTATGACTGCAGTGGATTCGCACCGCTTAGCAGCTATCGTGTAGAGAAAACAGACGATGCCCTCTATATATTGGAATGCGTTTTCTTGCTTGTGGGCAGATCGGTGGAGTATCTTATCACACCTGCTAAAATAACCATAAGCACAGATACTGTGTTCTATAACAAGGAAACGGGTCAGGTTAAAATAGCATATGTTCCTACCAAGGATGAAAGCACCAGCATAAGAAACAATCTGGCACAGTTTGCAGAGCAGCTTAAAGAAGATATATGTGACGGCAAGCAGGAATACCTGGATAATGTTATTAAGTTTATTACGTATCATAATTACTACATACGCGAGATGGTTAATAAGATAGGGCTATTTAAGAGACAGCTTTATGCTGAGTGTCAGCAGGCAGATGCATAGGAAAATAATTAAGTGAAACGGGTAAAGCAGATTGCATTACCTGTTTTTTTAATGTAGGATATATCTAGCATATTAAAGAAATATATTGCAGGAATAATCCGCCATCCTTTTTAATATCTTTTTACTGTACAAGTTTTGCTTCTAATGATATTGAGGCGTTATGGACAGGGAAAGAGAGGAACGGGATGCACAGAAGAAGACGTGGAGTTAATTACAGAAAAGCAGCAAAGAGACGAGCGCATAGATCGGTAAGAAGAGAAAAGCTCAATTTCACGCCGGTGATAGTCATGCTGTGTTTATCGGTAGGATGCGGATACGCTGCAGCTAAATACGTTGTTGAACCTGTAGTCAATTACGAACCGCCTCAGGTCAAAGAAACTGAAATGGCGGAGACGAATGAAGACATAAGAGGATATGCGGTGCAGTTTGGATGTTATTCAGATGAGTCTGCTGCCAAAAACACTGCAGAATCCATAGGCACCTCCGGTATTCAGGTGATACTACAGGATGATATGTATAAAATAATCGGTGAAATATATGATTCTAAAAATGAAGCCAAGAAAGCGCTTGAATCGCTCCCTGAAGGGGTGAAGGGCTTCGTTACTACGATCAGAGGGAAAGAATATGATACCATTATCAACTAAGATGAGACCTTCGAAATTAACGGAATTTGCAGGACAAACACACTTTATGTTTGAAGGTTCGCTGTTTTACAATTCAATAAAAAACAAGACTTTTGATTCGGCCATATTTTTCGGTCCTCCCGGAACAGGGAAGACGACCTTGGCCAGACTTATCGCGGGAGAACTTGACAGCAATTTCGTAGAGATCAATGCATCCACGACAGGAACCAAGGAACTGAAAACTATACTTGAGAATGCATCAGTCAGGTTTTACGGACTTCAGAAGGAAACAACTTTTCTCTATGTAGATGAAGTTCACAGATGGAACAAGCTTCAGCAGGATTCTCTGCTAAAAGCTCTCGAAGAGGGAATTGTGAAATTCATCGGAAGCACTACCGAGAATCCGTATTTCTCCGTAAACAATGCTATCATAAGCAGAGTGAGAAATATATATGAGTTCAAGAGACTCACTGCAGGAGAATTGAAAGGGATCCTTGAGAGAACTATTTCCGATACAGAAAAAGGATTTGGCGGACTCAATATCAAATATGATGAAGACGCACTGAGAATACTTGCTGAAATGAGCAGCGGAGATTGCAGAGTGGCTCTGGATACACTGGGATTTATAGTAGATAATCTTGAGGAAGGTAAGGGAATCGATAAAGCCATTGTTGCTGAAGCGATGCAGCAGCAGACGACATTTTATGACAAGGAAGAGGACAAATATAATTTGCTCTCTGCGCTCCAAAAATCTGTTAGAGGAAGCGATCCTCATGCGGCTATACACTATCTTGCCAGACTGATAGACGGCGGTGCCGATATCAATATGATAGGAAGAAGACTGATGGTAATGGCAAGCGAGGATATCGGAATGGCATATCCTAACGCGATTACGATAGTCACATCGTGTGTTCAGGCGGCACAAATGATCGGTTATCCCGAGGCAAGAATCAATCTGGCGCAGGCCACTGTACTTCTGGCATCTTGCCCTAAATCCAATGCGTCTAATGAGGCGTTGGAACGAGCAATGGCAGATCTTAAGAGAAGAAAAATAGACGACGTGCCGGCGCATCTTATGGACTCACATTACGGTGGTGCAGCTAAGCTGGGAAGGGGTCTTGATTATAAATACCCTCATGCTTACGGCGGATACGTAACGCAGCAGTATTTGCCGGATGACCTTTACAAAGAAGGCGTTAAATACTACGAACCGACTTCCAACGGCAGCGAAGCATCATTTAAAAAGTATCTGGAGGAACTGAAAAACATCGATGAAAGAAATAATAAGGGCTGAGAACGCAGGCTTTTGCTTCGGAGTAAAGCAGGCGATAGAAAAAGCAGAAAAGGCGGCTGAGGATGCCAATGCAAAGGGCACTCGTATATTCTCAATGGGGTCGCTGATCCATAACGAAAGAGTAACTGCCGATCTTGAAAAGAAAGGTATCAAGATCATTAAGTCTCTTGATGAAGTGCAAAGGGCAGATCAGGTGATCATACGCTCCCACGGAGAGGGTGAAGCTTTTTATAAAGAAGCAGAAGAAAAGGGCATTGAGTTGATTGATGCTACCTGCCCATTCGTTGCTAAGATACATAGGCTTGTGCATGAAACGGACAAGCAAGTAGTTATAGTGGGAGATGCGGCACATCCTGAAGTAATGGGCATATTCGGATGGTGCAGAAAACCTGCTATAGTTGTCAGCTCATACGATGAGGCTGCCTCAGTTGAAGAAGACGATTTCTTCGTAGTTACACAGACTACAATAAGAGAAGACATGCTCAACGATGTATTGAGAGCATTTGATGATAAGGGAAAGACTTATATTGTAAACAATACGATATGCAGTGCAACTTCCAAAAGACAAAAGTCATGTGAAGAGTTGGCAAAAGCATCGGAGCTCATGGTTGTTATCGGCGGCAAAAACAGCTCCAATTCAAAGAAACTTTATGACATTTCAAAAAAACACTGTTCAAACACTTATTTTGTTCAAAATATTGAAGATTTACCGTTGAAACAGCTGCAAAAATATAATAGAATAGGAATAGCGGCAGGCGCATCGACGCCTGAATGCACTATTAAGGAGGTTATTGCCATAATGAGTGAAGTTACACTTGAAAACAACGAATTAAACATGCATGATCTTATGGACGAAATCGAAAAGTCCCTGAGATTGCCAAGAGGCGGAGAAATCGTAACAGGAAAAGTACACCAGGTTACAGACAAAGAAGTTATTGTTAATTTAGGATGCAAGAAGGACGGTATCCTTCCAATGGCAGAAGTAACATTGGAAGAAGGACAGACTTTAGCAGATGCCTTCAAGGTTGACGATGAAATCCAGGCGAAAGTAATCAAGACTGATGATGGCGACGGCGGAATTTTACTTTCAAAGAAAAAGTTAGAAATCAGTGCCAACTGGGATGAAATCGTTAAGGCACTTGAAGATAAAACTGTTCTGGAAGTTAAGGTTACCAGACAGGTTAACGGCGGCGTTATTGCAGAGTACAAAGAAGTTTCCGGATTCATTCCTCTCTCACAGCTTTCAGATCACTATGTTGAAAACGCTGAAGAGTTCGTAGGACAGACTATGGAAGTTAGAGTTTCCAGAGTTGACCAGAGAAGAAACAGAGCAGTATTCTCACATAAGCTGTTCCTGAACGAAGAAAAGGATAAGCTGGTTGCTGAAATTTGGGAACACCTGAACGTTGACGATGTAGTAGAAGGTACAGTAATGAGATTTACTGATTACGGTGCATTCGTAGATATCGGCGGAATCGACGGTCTGCTCCATATCTCAGAAATTTCATGGGGCAAGCTGAAGCACCCACAGGAAGTTCTGACAATCGGACAGAAGATCAACGTAAAGGTTCTGTCAATGAACGCAGAAAAGGGCAAGATTTCACTGGGTCTGAAGCAGAACCAGCCTGAACCTTGGAGCGTTATCGACACAACTTACGAAGTTGGACAGGTTATCGAAGGTAAAGTAGTTCAGATTAAGGAATACGGTGCTTTCGTTGAACTGGAACCTGGTCTTGACGGACTGGTACATATTTCTGAAGTTGCTCACAAGAGAGTTGGAAATATCAACGAAGAACTGGAAGTTGGACAGACTGTAAATGCTAAGATTCTCGAAATCGATAAGGATAGAAAGAGAATCAGCCTGAGCATCAGAGAAACTATCGAACCACCTGTAGCTGAAGAAGCTCCAGCAGAAGAAGCGGTAGAAGAAGTTGAAGCTCCTGCAGAAGAAGCATAGTAAATCAACAAACTAAAGAGACAGCTGATG
>JAUMXT010000142.1:0-767 GCA_030529015.1 Bacillota bacterium
GGCGAGTGCTTGTGGGGCATATTTGTTAACCTTCAATGCTTGATCTACATGTTTCTCTGCATTGATGGTGTCTTTTCGGGAAATGCTGATGTTTGCTTTAAGACAATATGAATCAGAACTTTTAGGCCATTTGTTAATCATTATGTCCAATATGGAATCGGCGCTTTGCCATTCTTCCATTTTTATGTGGCATATAACCAAATTGTGCCATACCCCCTTGTTTTCCGGTTCTAATTTTACTGATTCTTTATAGTCGTTTGATGCCAGCTCGTATTTCCCCATGTTAAGTCGTGCTAATCCTCGGACTTGGTAGCTACTGGGAAAGAATGGACCTTTCTCTATCGCTTCAGTGCAGTCGCATTCCGCACCAGTATAATCCTCTAAATAGAATTTTGCTAATCCTCTGTAGAAATAAGGTTCGTATAGATAAGGCTTAGAGTTGATAATTAAATTGAAATATTGGATAGCCAATACATAGTCGTCAAAATATAACGCATTACGCCCTATGACCATCATTCTGTCAGTGTTAATCTGTGCTTTTATCCCAATGCTTGCGAGAAGCATTAATAGGGCAATGGCTATGGGGCGTAATGTGTGCATGGAAATGGTGTGTATAGATATCTTATCTGTTTGCTTTTGTTTTGTATGAACAGTTATATTTCCCTTTTGTCATGGCAAGAAGCTTTGATTTGAGCATTTGTTTGCGAAATGCCGATAACCTGTCAATAAATAGTTTGCCTTCAAGGTGGTCAAATTCATGCTGCATT
>JAUMXT010000142.1:777-3395 GCA_030529015.1 Bacillota bacterium
GTCAACCCATTCGTCATGCTCGGTTAGGTTCTCGTCAAGATATTTTACATGTATTCTTTTTGGGCGTTTCACTGATTCGTGTACTCCTGGTACGCTTAAACATCCTTCTTCCATCTGGCATGTCTCTTCGCTTGTTTCGATGATGCAAGGGTTAATGAACGCATGAAGAAAACCTTTATATTCTGGCATATCGTCACTTACAACATCGAGGTCTATAACTACAAGCTTAATGGGCAGACCTATTTGTGGGGCGGCAAGTCCAACTCCTTCTGCTTTTTTCATGGTTTCATACATGTTGGAAATCAATTCCTGCAGGTTTGGGTAGTCTGGGGTGATTTCTTCAGCTTGTTTGCGTAGAACAGGCTGACCGAGGATGTACATTGGTAATATCATGTTCCTATAATAATTTTATGTTCTTGTTATGTTTATACGTTTTGATTCGAGATAGTCTTGGAGTATTATTGTGGCGCTGATTTTGTCCACGAGTTCTTTGTCTTGCCTTTTCTTTTTGCCTATTCCGCTATCGAGTATAGTCCTGTGGGCAAGAACGGAAGTGAACCTTTCGTCGTAGTACTCTATGCCGATGTCTGGGTACAGTTTTCTTAGTCGGTTGACAAATGGTATTATTCGTTTCTGATTTTCTGATGCTTCACCGTTGTTCTGTACAGGTAGTCCCACTATGATGAGTTCAACTTTCTCGCGGTCTAAATATGCTTTTAGGAAGTCAAACAAATCTTTTGTCGCTACAGTGTCGAGTCCGTTGGCGATTATTTGCATAGTGTCTGTAACGGCTACTCCTGTCCGTTTTGCACCGTAATCAATGGCTAAAATGCGGCTCATGGCTCACAAAGTTACGCTTTTTGTCTTAATTTTCAAATAAAGCCTGAATCGTCCACCCGTTATATGGGCTTGGATGATTCAGGCTTTAAGTTATATTATTGTTATTTTACCTTTATTATTTCAATACACCAGCTTCTTTGAAACTATCAACAAGTATGGAGACGCATCTGTCGACTTGTTCGCGTGTGTGGGTTGCCATTAATGCAACTCTTACGAGGGTGTCTTGTGGAGCGCACGCTGGTGGGATAACTGGGTTAATAAATACTCCCTTGTCAAACGCTAATTTTGTGACTTCAAATGTTTTGGCTGCGTCACGTACATATAAAGGTATGATTGGACTTTCTGTGTCGCCAATTTCAAAACCTGCATCCTTAAATTGCTTCAGTGCGTAGTTTGTAACGCTCCAAAGATTGTCAAGACGTTCTGGTTCTGCCTTTAATATATGAAGGGCTTCCATTGCAGCTGCTGTCGCTGCAGGAGTGTTGCTTGCGCTGAATATGTAAGTTCGTGATGTGTGGCGCAGATAATTGATAGTGTCTTTGTCTGCAGCAATAAATCCACCTATTGATGCGAGAGACTTACTGAATGTACCCATAATCAAGTCAACGTCATCGGTTACGCCGAAGTGGTCGCATGTTCCTCTACCATTTCGTCCAAAAACTCCTATACCGTGAGCTTCGTCTACCATAAGACTGGCATTGTATTTCTTCTTCAGCTCTACAATTTCTGGAAGTTTTGCCAAATCACCTTCCATGGAGAAAAGTCCATCTGTTACGATCAACTTGATGGCCTCAGGGCGACAGCGCTTGAGCTCACGCTCAAGATCGTTCATGTCGTTATGCTTGTAGTGCAAATAAGTAGAGTATGAGAGACGTCGTCCGTCAACAATAGATGCATGGTCTCTGTCGTCTCCTAAAATATAATCGTTTCTTCCTGTAAGACATGAGACGACACCAGCATTTACTGTAAATCCCGTAGAATATACAAGTGCTTCCTCTTTGCCGACAAACTCTGCTAATTCGTTTTCCAGTTGAACATGCAAATCGAGTGTACCGTTAAGGAAGCGCGAACCAGCACATCCTGTGCCGTATTTTTTTATTGCGTTAATGGCTGCGTCAATTATGCGCTTATCATATGTAAGTCCCATGTAAGAGTTTGATCCAAACATAAGAACTTTCTTGCCACTCATGATTACCTCTGTGTCCTGATGACTGTCAATTTCTCTGAAGTATGGATAAATACCCATCTCCATATATTTTTGAGGTTCTCTGAACTTGCTTAGTTTTTCTTGTAATAATCCCATAAATTAATCGTGTTTTTCCATGATGCATTATACCTAAAGGCATGCCATGATTTACACTTTTCTCTTTTGTTATTATTTACTCGGAATTTTATATCCGAAATTTCATCGTGCAAATTTAACTAAAAAAATGCTTTTAAGCATCTGTTTTGGAGAAAAAAACACTTTTGGTTATAAATAAGGGTAAAACAAGTTACAAAACAGAGACAAAAAGTTCCATATAGAACCATTTTGCTGAAGGTGGGTTCATGTGACCATGTGTTTGTGTCTACAGGTCCTTCAGTAAATTTTGACCTCGTTTTGTTTTTCCAATATTATGATTTATTTTTGTAATTATATTGATGATGTTAAATCAAAATACAAACTTTCATGTCTGATTTCGATGGATTTAAGTTTCAAAAATTCGTTGTTGAGCATTCAAAATGTGCTATGAAAGTGGGGACAGATGGGGTCCTTCTTGGTGCATGGGTTGATGTCA
>JAUMXT010000143.1 GCA_030529015.1 Bacillota bacterium
CTTCCGCCTATTCTCTTGACTATATTCAGAAACATCGCGTAATTCGAATAATATCCGACAGCTTCAATCCCGATCATGAGCGAGATCATCAGATGATCAGTGGCATGCGTTACTTTACCCGAAGCATTCTTTACGAATACATCTTTTGCACCCGATAGGATTCTCTTCATCTCTTGCAAGCACAATTTTTCTTTTGAATTCAGATATGCATATCGCTTCTTGACGATTATTGCAATTGCGCAATTCATTCCTAACGTTATAGCAACATCCAGCAAAACGAATATCACATATTCATTCCAAATACACAGAATAATCAGAAGTAAGCATGTTCCGAGAACACGAAATACAAGAATTACAGCTGAGACGACATATTGCTTCTGATCAGCATTAAGTAAAGCGGTTTTGGGTACAACAGCGCAGTTAAGGGCTCCGCGTATCAGGAACAGGACGAGAACCACCATTACATAGACATCGGTGAACGTATCTGTACTAATTATATACCCAACGAACGGAATAAGCAACAACCCGATGCTTAACTCAACAGCGGCAACGATTTTATAAATTCTTCCGAATAAATTCATCAAGCAGCTGACTCTACTTTTGTCACCATTTGCAAGCGGTGCATGAAGATTGTAGATGAGCAGCGTGCCAAACCCCATCTCCGCCAATGATATCACAGATACTATCTCCATCAAAACTCCGTTTAT
This sequence comes from Bacillota bacterium, assembly GCA_030529015.1. GTDB lineage: Bacteria > Bacillota > Clostridia > Peptostreptococcales > Anaerovoracaceae > Lentihominibacter. The sequence goes on from JAUMXT010000143.1 coordinate 708, forward strand.
CGCAATTGCATCAATACCAACCGTTTTAATCAACGCTGTTCTCACAGCAAAAGCAAGTACACCCGTGATCGCTTGCGAGGCAATTACCCATATAATATTTTTTACGCTTTTCTCCGTTCTGCTCATATTATCCTCCTTCAATTTATCTTGCCGGACAGCACATCAAGATATCTTCTGCTCATCTTTTCTTCAGTAAATTCCGAAGCTGTATTTACAGCCGCATGAGATATACGCATTAATACCATTCTGTCAGAGCAATATGCTATTCTTTTCAGAATATCCACAAGAGAGCAAAGGCCATCAACAAGATACCCATTTACTCCGTCCTGTATCAATCCGTCTATCCCTTCGCCTTTTGTGCCGATCGTGACGCATCCACAGGCCATAGCCTCAATATATACCAGCCCAAATGTCTCTTCCACGCTTGGCATGCAAAACACATCTGCCGATTTCATCATCTCTATCACCGTCTCACGAGATTGCTGGCCATGAAAAATAACGAAGTCCTCAAGCTTCTCTTTTAATACCATATCTTTAAGTTTGTCTGACTCAGGACCTTCTCCAACAATATCCAGCTGTATTTTCCCTCTCTCGATACGCGAAAGAGCTTTGATGATATAATCTACACGCTTTCGCCGAATCAATTTTCCTGCATACAAGACCCTGATCCGTCCTTGCGAGAAGCGATCCTTCGCCTTCCCGGTGGCCGCTTCAACCCTCGGCGCTCCGGAAAGAATGATCACATCGCTGAGATTGGATACACCCGCGGCCTTGAAATGCCTTTGGATATTCATCGAGCGCGCATAACACGCATCATAGCAGGAAGTAAGATTATTGGTCAAATCTCGATCCCGTTTTGATGCATTTACGTCAGATGCATGCAAAACCGCGACTTTTCTTTTCCCTCTGATCTCCGATATATAAGAAACTGCCATATTCGGAAAGTGTACGATAACAAGGTCCGGCTCTGTATTCCAGCTTGCCGTCGCATTCCGAATCGTCCTCTTGATCCTGAGCCTGTCGATCCTCGAGAACCTGAAATCCGACAGCATAAAACTTTCGATCAAATGAACCTGTATGCCGTCAATTTCATATCTGTATCCATTCAGAAACCGAAAAAGGCGAACCGGATTCATATATTTGAACACATTCTTCTTCCTGTTCATATATGTGTTTACGACGACTATATCATTAATATCCGCATTGTACTTAAGCAAATAATGCACAGCGCTCGTATCATGTACAAGATCTTCGCGTCCTTCTATGTGATACAGAGGCGTGATCACGAGTATTTTCATGTTCTTTTCCCCCGTTTTGTCATATTGCGCAGCCTTCTTTTTAGCCCGGCCGCCGTCTTGCGCGCAAACATCCGCAGCACTGCAATGTACTGGCGCCTGTCAACGTTTTGCAGATTGTATTGCGCTTTCCGTACCCGATCGACCTTTGGGGCTTTCCCCTTTTCCCGCATGTCATATAAGAAGAAATCGCTGCCGTCGATGTCATACAAAATGTTGTCTTCATGCGGACGCATGCAGCAGCCGTAGGAGCGTACGACCTTTCGCGGCAGCGGCTGTCTCGTGAGGAGATACCGCGTTTTGACCGAAGCCGCCGGCTTCTGCCCATACAGGTCCACCGCTGCGTCAAATCCGCGCTCCGCAAGGATCCGCTTGATCGCATTGCTTTCAAAAAATGCGTCGTACACTGCCTGCGACTCCTCCGGCGCGCAGAAGCGATATTCCATACGCCCATGCTGCAGCGGAACCTGATAGTTCGTATTGGAGGTATTCATATGGGTGCCCGCTTCGCCAAAGTTTGTCGTTAAACTCTTCTTCGGATATAAAAAGTAGAGATCCTTTTCGATCAGATAGCTGATAAAATACTTCAGCCAGGAGGAATCCGGCCATTTCCGCACATAGGCCGGCACGTCCGTTCTTTGATCGATACAGGGCGCGTTGTCATACCACGCGCGAAACGCCTTCCACTGGCGATCCGTCCACGCTTCGCCCCACGACGACGCGAACTGCAGATACCAGTTGTCATACGCATCATCAAGGCATTCGAACGGCTCGGACGCCTCCACATTGAACCGATGCCGATACAGCGAAACGCCGGCGATCCTGTCCTGCTTTGCGCAAAACTCCAGCGCCTGCACTGCATAGGCATAAAAATACCGCGACACAAACAGATCGTCTTCCAGGATGATCACGCTGCCGTATCGCAGCGCAAAATCACCGCACAGCGGGATATGCCTGCGCAGCCCGAGCTTTTCTTTTTGGCAGATGATCGTCTTCTCGCCGTGCCGCCATGCAAAGCGCTCCGCAAGCTCTTCAACTGCGCGGTTCTCTCCCTTATCGATGCTGATGATGAGCGGGACATTTTTCGCGTTATATTCCGCAGCGTTGAGCGAATCAAGCAGGCGCTGCAGCGGCCCGGTCCGGTTATAGGCAACGACCACGATCGGCACTGTCTTCATCTTCATCCCTGCTTTCCGATGCCGCAGTAGGTCTTCAAAAACCTCTGCGCATCTGCAAATTCCTCGGCATGCGCCCTGAGCCACGCCGGATCTCTCTCCCACCAGCGAAAACGCATGAGTTTTTCGATCTCCTCCGGAGAAAAGCGATAGCGGATGACCCTTGCCGGAACGCCCGCGACCACC
>JAUMXT010000144.1 GCA_030529015.1 Bacillota bacterium
TGTATGCTGCACCGTATGCTTCAAGTGCCCAAACTTCCATTTCACCGAAACGCTGTCCGCCGAACTGAGCTTTACCGCCCAGAGGCTGCTGTGTAACCAGTGAGTAAGGACCGGTACTTCTTGCATGGATCTTATCATCTACCAGATGGTGCAGCTTCAGCATGTACATGTAGCCGACAGTTACAGGGTTGTCGAAATATTCGCCTGTTCTACCGTCTCTCAGCCACAACTTACCGCTTTCATCAAAGTTGTTTTCACCGAGAAGCTTGATGATATCTTTTTCGTTGGCACCATCGAATACCGGTGTAGCAATGTGCCATCCTTCATTCTTGGCAGCAAGACCAAGGTGAACTTCCAGTACCTGACCTACGTTCATTCGGGATGGTACGCCCAGAGGGTTCAGCATTACCTGAAGCGGCTGTCCGCTTTCGAGGAATGGCATGTCTTCTTCAGGCAGGATTCTTGAGATAACACCCTTGTTACCGTGTCTTCCGGCCATCTTGTCACCAACGCTGATCTTTCTCTTAGTAGCGATGTAACATCTTACCAGTTTGTTTACTCCAGGTGGCAGTTCGTCTCCGTTTTCTCTTGAGAAAATCTTAACGTCTACAACGATACCTGTTTCACCGTGAGGCACTCTCAGTGAAGTGTCTCTTACTTCTCTGGCTTTTTCTCCAAAGATTGCACGAAGCAGTCTTTCTTCTGCAGTCAGTTCTGTTTCACCCTTAGGTGTTACCTTACCAACTAAGATGTCTGATGAATTAACTTCAGCACCCTTTCTGATGATACCGTCTTCATCCAGATCCTTCAGAGCATCTTCACCCACGTTAGGGATGTCTCTTGTGATTTCTTCAGGTCCCAGCTTAGTATCTCTGGCTTCTGCTTCATATTTTTCAATATGGATGGACGTAAGAACGTCTTCCATGATAAGTCTTTCATTGAGGATAATAGCGTCCTCGTAGTTATAGCCTTCCCATGTCATGAATCCGATAAGCAGGTTCTTACCGAGTGCTACTTCACCGTTTTCAGTTGATGGACCGTCAGCTATTACTTCACCCTTTTCAACGTGTTCACCGTTAAATACGATAGGTCTCTGGTTGATACAAGTTCCCTGGTTGGAACGCTTGAACTTCAGCAGCTTGTACTCATCCTTACCTTCGCCGTCATCTCTCAGAACTACGATCTTATCAGCATCAACAAAATCAATAGTTCCTGCATGCTTAGCGATGATTACAACACCTGAGTCCTTAGCAGCCTTGTGTTCCATACCTGTTCCTACGATAGGAGCTTCAGTTACCATAAGAGGTACTGCCTGACGCTGCATGTTGGAACCCATCAGGGCTCTGTTGGCGTCGTCGTTTTCAAGGAACGGAATCATAGCTGTAGCTACTGATACTACCTGCTTAGGTGATACGTCCATGTAGTCTACCGCTTCTCTTGGAACCAGGTCGATTTCTCCGCCTACTCCTCTGGCCGCTACCTTGATGTTAGCGAAACGGCCTTCTGAATCAAGCGGTTCGTTTGCCTGTGCTACGATCTTATCTTCTTCATCATCTGCAGTCAGATAATGTATTTCTTCTGTAACAACGCCTGTAGCCTTGTCTACTACTCTATACGGAGTTTCGATAAATCCATACTGATTTATGATTCCGTAAGTTGTAAGTGAGCCAATCAGACCGATGTTTGGACCTTCAGGAGTTTCGATAGGGCACATTCTTCCGTAATGTGAATGATGTACGTCTCTTACTTCGAAGCCTGCTCTTTCTCTTGAAAGACCTCCCGGACCTAATGCTGACAGTCTTCTCTTATGAGTCAGTTCTGCCAGAGGGTTAGTCTGGTCCATAAACTGTGAAAGCTGTGAACTACCGAAGAATTCTTTAACAGCAGCAGTAACAGGTCTGATGTTCATCAGTCCCTGTGGAGTTACTTCTGCGATATCCTGAGTAGTCATTCTTTCTTTTATAGTTCTTTCCATTCTGGAAAGTCCGATTCTTATCTGGTTCTGTAAAAGTTCGCCTACTGTTCTCAGTCTTCTGTTGCCCAGGTGGTCGATATCATCGATGTTACCGATACCATAGTTAAGGTTCAGCAGATAGCTGACTGACGCGATAACGTCTGCCACCAGGATATGCTTAGGTGACAGTTCGTTCTTTCTCAGACGAAGTGCTTCTCTGATTTCTTCCTGACCTTCGTTTTCGCTGAGGATTTCCATAAGTACAGGATAATAAACCTTGTCAGCAACGTTAAGGTCTGAAGTATCAAATTCAACATATGTCTTCAGGTCTACGAACTGGTTACCGATAACCTTAGTTGAAACCTTTTCGTCATATGCACTCTTTACCATTACAAATTCAACACCGGCATTTTCAATCTGCTCAGCTAGAACTTTATCCATTTTCTGTCCTGCTTCAGCCAGAATTTCACCTGTGTTTGGATCGATTACGTCTTCAGCTGCCACAGCACCTGTGATACGGTTAAAGAGTCCCAGCTTTTTGTTGTACTTATATCTTCCTACCTTAGCAAGATCATAACGCTTAGGATCGAAGAACATAGAATTGAAGAGAGACTGTGCACTTTCCAGTGTAGGAGGTTCACCAGGTCTAAGCTTCTTATAGATTTCCTTAAGACCTTCCTCGTAATTTGTAGTAGTGTCCTTCTCCAATGTCTTGAGAAGTCTTGGTTCTTCTCCAAAAATATCTATGATTTCCTGATTGCTGCCCATACCCAGTGCTCTGAGCAGAGTAGTAACAGGCTGCTTTCTTGTTCTGTCAACTCTTACGGAAATAATTTCGTTAGAGTCAGTTTCATACTCAAGCCAAGCACCCCTGTTAGGAATAACAGTGGTGAAGAATAAGTTTTTACCTGATTTATCTATTTCCTTGTCATAGTAAGGTCCCGGTGAACGAACCAACTGAGTTACAACGACTCTTTCTGCTCCGTTATATATAAAGGTTCCCTTTTCGGTCATGAGAGGGAAATCTCCCATGAATACTTCCTGTTCCTTTACTTCTCCGGTTTCCTTATTTACAAGTCTTACCTTGACTTTAAGAGGAGCTGCATAGGTAACGTCTCTTTCCTTACATTCTTCCTGCTCATATTTTGGCGGGTCAGTAAGGGAATAGTCGATAAATTCGAGAACTAAATTGTCTGCATAATCTTTGATTGGCGAAACGTCCTCAAAAACCTCACGAAGACCTTCTCTTACAAACCAGTCATACGAATCTGTCTGAATTTGAATCAGATTAGGCATCTCTGCCACTTCGTTGATCTTGGAAAAGGTCATTCGTTCTTTTCTACCTAATTTTATAGGATTTGGCATAGTTATCACTCCTTATTT
>JAUMXT010000145.1:0-944 GCA_030529015.1 Bacillota bacterium
ATGGGCACCACAGATTCCGGTTCTTCAGTTTCTGAAGAACCGGAAGAAACGTTATTTTTTGAGTTGGTTTCAGGGTTATATTGCTTTTCGGGCCAAGCAAATTTCCATGCCTCTTCATGAGTCTTGAATCCGCCGTGTTTTTCACCCTTGCGCCCTGCACATGCTCTTTGGCATTCCGGCCAGTTATCGAATATGCCGGCATTTCCATAGATATCTCGCCACGCGTAAAATGCATTCTTCTTGGACATAATTTTACTCAATATAGCTGATCTCCACAGCGGTGTCATTTTCTGTGTTGTACTTTTTGTTTATCCTTTTTTCCAATGCAAATCTTACTCTTGCTCCTACAGCAAGTGGTTTGTTTGATCTGAAAGTGAAATCGCTTGCTTTGAAATAGTATTTATTTCCGTGATCGTCATGAATGAATCCATCGATGTCTTCATTCAATATTCGAATAATTGTACCGAAATGGAATTCTTTACCGTAGTTACGCCATTCGTTCCAAAGTACATTCAACTGTTTCAGTGTAGCTCTTTTTGTCAATTGAGATATGTTTTCGGGGATGATCCATTCGGAATGGCGCTGTTTCAGTGGCCAGTCCTTTTCTTTGCGTACATGCAGAACCAACTGTCTGTGCAGAGCCGCATATTCCGTTTTTTCTTGATCATCCAGATAAAATGCAAGGTTCTCGTAAAACTTCACTCGCATATCGTGAGACGGGTCAGCTGTAGCACATTTACCGGCGTGTTTGAGACATTCTGTGACATTGCCATTTAAACGGGCTAAGTCAAAACACAATTCTTCAAGACACCAATGTTTGAATTTTGATTTGCCGATCTCCTGAATGATGTCTTTACACGCTGTGATTTGTCCAAGAGCTATAAGGGATTTTGCTTTGCGGAAGCGAAACCATATATCGTTGTTGCTATGGAACTGGAAGCCTG
>JAUMXT010000145.1:954-3299 GCA_030529015.1 Bacillota bacterium
GTGCATCATTGCAGCACAAAATACATTCTTCGTATTGTTCTATCTTCAGTAGAAGCTTTGTTTTCCGGCTGTACCACTTTTCGCGATCTGACGATACCTTGCGATATTTTCCGTCAGCTTGTTGAAAGATGTTTTCATCACAGGATAAAGTGGAAGGATCAACTGCGTTGATCAGCTGAAGCTGTTTTTGATCATCGCATTTTAATGCCAGGCGTTTCCAACGGGAACCTACATTTTTAGTGATCAGATCTACTACTTTCCACTTGGGTGAATAAGGGGAGTTATCTGAATGCTTAATAATGAAATCGACATTCTTCAAAAGATTCGCCGGATCACCGGTTTCATCGTCATAGGATTTGACCTTCGTATAATACAGGCACCAGCAAGTTTTGTTGTCAAGATCGCCGGATGCAGGATATTTTTTATGGAATATTTTATACAGTTCGAGGGCTTCTGTGTATTTCTGAAGCCTGTAAAGACTGTTCATACAATACGTGAAATCCCAAATACTGAAAGCATCAAGCTCCTGTGGGTCATTGCTGAAAGCAATTACATCTTCGTAGCGTTTTTCATCATAGAGTGTTTTCAGTTCGTATGGGGCTGGCATTGGTGAGACCTCCTATGCTTGCGATAGACGGAGAATTATGGGGATATTCCACACAACAGGTTGTTGATTTATTATAACATTCTTAACAATATAGTACAAGAATAAGTTTCGGACGATTGTTGCAGTTCTAATGTGGGGCAATAACATGGGAAGAGTACGGCAGGATAGGAAGTGTGCAAGGATATATGAAGCGGGTGCTATCAAGTGATAGCACCCGCTTTTTATATAGCTATTCTGCGTCGCTGCGCGTGTAATACACGGCGCGACCTGTTCCATGTTTGATCAGCATGCCATCTTCAACCAGTTTTTTGATGGAGTTCTCCACGGATGTTTTACCGATGGTGGGGCAGCTTTCCAACAGATCACTCTTCGTGAATTTGCCGATTTTCTGCATGCATGCCCGTCGCACGGTTTCCAGCGCAGGGAGCTTTTCAGACACCACATTCACGCGCTCTTCAAAGTCACGGTAGGCCGAGAGGACAATCCGCAGCATGTACTTTATGAACGGCGTGCAATCCTCGGCGTTTTCGTGCCAGCCGGACTGGCATTTTTCCAGCACATCGTAGTACAGCTCCTTGTTCTGTGCAATCTTTTTCTCCAAAGAGATATACTTTCCCACAACATAGCCGCTGCGGTAAAGCAGCAGAGTTGTCAGCAGGCGGCTCATGCGTCCGTTTCCGTCGTTGAACGGATGAATGCACAGAAAGTCATGGATGAACGTCGGGATCAGAATCAACGCGTCAATTTCCTGCGCATCCGCAATGCGGTTAAAGCTTTCGCACATGGCGTCCACAGCCTGCGGCGTCTCATAGGGCGCAAGCGGCGTGAACAGGACGGATTCATGCCCTGCCGCATCCGTGGCGGAAATATAATTCTGTGTGATTTTGAAGCGTCCGCCGATACCCTTCTCGGAATACTTGTACAGATCCCTGTGCAACTGCAGGATGTAATTGGCGCGGATCGGAATGTAATCATAGCTCTCGTGAATCGTGTTCAGCACTTCACGATACCCCATGATTTCTTCTTCATCGCGGTTGCGCGGCATGGTTTTCTCAGCGCACAGCTGCATGAGTCTGGTATTGGTGGTACGGATGCCTTCGATTGCGTTGGAAGCTTCCGTGCTCTGAACCTTTGCCAGTTCGATCAGCTTATCCAGCTCGGCAGGCTTCTGTTTCAGATACAGCTCCTGACGCCCTTTGAATTCGTGAATCTGGGCGATCAGGCCCAGAATCTCGCTGTCCCATTTCTTTTGAACCAAACATGAATAATCGAATACGCGCAACCAAATCACCTGCCTTACTGCTCTTTCGCCCAATTATACATTGATTTGGGCGAAAGGTCAATGGGTTGGGAGAAACACTCCTTGAAGTGTAAGGGGCGGATCACGGAAAACATGCACCGGATCGATACTACTTATGCGTTCTGACCGGATATGGGAGTATTTTGTACCATCTAAAACAACACAACTCTCAAACATGGATTTACGTTTGGTATACCAAACTTTGGTTTGATTACCATCTAAAACAACACAACTCTCAAACGACGACGACACGCCCCGACGGGGGAACGGTGTTTGATTACCATCTAAAACAACACAACTCTAAAACGATTCAACAGACCGCAACAGGAACCCCGTCGTTTGATTACCATCTAAAACAACACAACACTCAAACAGAAAGGATACGTGGTTGCGGACAAACACAGTTTTATTAACAAAAAAAAAAACACAAAACTCAAA
>JAUMXT010000146.1 GCA_030529015.1 Bacillota bacterium
TGTTCTGTATGACCGTCCCACCAAGGCAACCGTTGAGTACTTCACGGGCAAAACAATTATGGTTTCCGGTCAGCCGATTAAGATTGATCAGCTGCAGGCAAAGCAGATTTACAAGTACCTGCTGAAAAACGACTACATTTCTGACGATGATAGCATTACTCAGGAGTATCGTACCGCGCTTGCTGGTAATACTCTTGAGCCGCTTCCGGAAGCCTTGCAGCCCTATGCCCCCGAAGTGCATAAGTTGATTCAGGCCATCTATGATGATAGCATCCTCAAGGATATGTTCAAGGATGGTAATCAGACTAAGCCTCCGGAGAATCCGCTGAATGAACGCTTTTACAAGGATGCGTTCCAAGCTCTGTGGCGTGCAATCAACCATCGATATGCTTATACCGTAGATTTTGATTCTGACGAACTGATCAGAAACGCAATTGCTGCCATCGATGCGAATTTGTATGTAAGCCAGTTGCAGTATACTGTATCGCAAGCCAGTCAGCGTCAGGCACTCAATGCTGAGATGATGAAGGAAGGTAGCTCTTTCGGTTCGGTAAAGACCAAGACCGCAACGCTCAAGCATGCCGAGATCAGCCAGATTAAGTATGACCTGATCGGTAAAATCGCTGAAGGAACTGTTTTGACGCGTCGCACTGTTGCAGCAATCCTGAAGGGTATTCGTTCCACGACTTTTGCTATGTTCCAGAATAATCCCGAAGAGTTCATCAGCAAGGTCACTCGCCTGATTAAGGAACAGAAAGCCACAATGATCGTTGAGCATATTACTTACGATCAGATCGAAGGCAACTATGACAGCAGTATCTTTACTGCCGAGAAACATGGTCAATCCCTCGCAGCAGCATTCCCGGCGACAAAGGCAATTCAGGATTATGTTTATACCGATGGCACGGCAGAGAAGAGTATTGAACGCCGCTTTGTAGAGGAACTTGACGGTTCTGCTATGGTCAATATCTATGCGAAGCTTCCCAAAGGCTTCTCTATTCCTACGCCGGTTGGCCACTACTCTCCTGACTGGGCTATTGTTTTCCATGAAGGCGATATAAGGCATATCTACTTCATTGCCGAAACAAAAGGAACGATGGATAGCTTGAACTTGCGTCCTATCGAAAAAGCAAAGATAGATTGCGCAAAGAAGCTTTTCACCACGCTGTCAAATGGTGCTGTCACATATGATCATGTAGACAGCTATCAGCAGCTCATGAATAAGGTCATGAATTGACTACTACAGAGGTGAACGCTATGGCCATTAATATTGCACCTACATCCAATGATACCAGTCTTGAACAATTGATGCACGATGTGGCCGATGGAAAAATTCAGCTGCCGGACTTTCAGCGCGGCTGGACATGGGATGATGATCGCATTCGAGGTATACTTGCTAGCCTTACTCAGGGATATCCCATGGGTGCAATTATGTGCCTTGAGTATGGTAGTGAAAGTGTTCGTTTTAAGTATCGAACAATTGAAGGCGTAAAAGTGGAGAATATCGAACCTGAATTCCTTGTTCTTGATGGCCAGCAACGCTTGACGTCTATGTATCGTGCAACCTACTCATTAGATCCAGTAGCAACTGTTACTGACAAGAAAAAGGCAATTAAGCGTTTCTACTATTTGGACATCAATAAATGCTTGAATGACGAAGATGATCGCCTTGAAGCTATCTTGTCTGTACCGAAAGATCGGAAGATAAAGACAAATTTTGATCGTGATATTGTTTTGGACATATCTACACGCGAACTTGAATTCGAACATGAAATGTTTCCTCTGAACATCATTTTCGATAGCAGTGAACGTGAAGATTGGGCAGATGGTTATAAAGAATATCATGGTTATGCCTCGGAAATCATGTCGAAATACAAGCGTTTTCGGAAAGAAATCATCGATACCATGACGAAGTACAAGCTTCCGGTTATTCGCCTTGATAAGGCAACTCCACGCGAGGCGGTGTGCAAGGTCTTTGAAAATGTCAATACTGGCGGTGTTGCCTTAACGGTATTTGAGTTGGTCACGGCTACATATGCGACTTACGGCCATGACCTCCGCAAGGACTGGGAGGTTTGCAGGGATCTGATCTGGGGTAAGCACGAGCCGCTGAATACAGATGTCATGTACAGTGTAGACGAATCTGCCTTTCTGCAAACCATTACGCTATACAGTAATTTCCGTGCTTCAACGATGACTACCTGCAAAAGAAAGGATATTCTTGATCTCCCCTTCGAAGTATATCAGGCAAATAAGGAGGCTGTTCTGGAGGGCTATCGTCTGGCACGGAAGTTCCTGTTCAGTCAATATGTCTTTAGGCAAAGAGACTTGCCTTGATTCCGCTTGCAGCTATCTGCGCTGTAATTGGTAAAAGCGAATTTGATAAGCCAAGGACTCAGGATATCCTGTCCCAATGGTTTTGGTGCGGCATTATGGGTGAAATGTATGGCGGTGCTAATGAAAGCCGATATGCAAATGATATTGATGACATCGTTAACCTTATTCGCGGAAATATAGTTCCCGTAAGAACCGTTACTGCGTCTTTCTTCTCTGCAACGAGACTTCTTTCATTGCAGACACGCAATAGTGCGGCTTATAAAGGAATTATGGCGCTGATTTATCGGGAACAATGCCGAGATTTCATGAAGGGCATAACGATGGATTTGGTAAAGAGCATGGATGAATCTCCGGACATTCACCATATATTCCCAGAAGCATACTGTATTAAAGCAGGTTATAAACGCGAAAAATGGAACTCTATCGTCAACAAAACTCCGCTGCTTCCCGCATCAAATCGCTCTATCGGAGGAAGTGCACCAAGCGTATATAGCAAGAAAATCATGCGCGAAGCAAGTATCGATGCAGATACGCTCAAAGCCAGAGTCGAGTCTCATTTGGTTGATTACGAAGCCTTTGCAGCAGATGATTTTGAAAGGTACTTCATTGCACGAGCTAAGAGCCTTCTTGCAGTGATTGAAAAAGCAATGGGAAAAACTGTGGCTGACAAAGCTTCTGAGCAAACGATTCATGCTTTTGGCGTTGGTTTGGAATAACAGGATTTATTGTCATTATGGCAGCAACCATACGGAGGTAGACGATGATAATTGATCGTGATGCTTTCCTCGGGATGGCTTTTTCAGAAAATGGCGTCTATGCTGAAAATAGTGAGTATTATCTTCGTGCCATCCTTCCTTCTGATAGAGCCAACTACATCAGCATATTCAAAGGAAAACCGGAATGGAAGGAACTGTTTGCAAACCTAGATTTGAACACAGAAGAGCGTCTCTGGAACACTTTC
>JAUMXT010000147.1 GCA_030529015.1 Bacillota bacterium
ACCGAAATAAAATATCTTCCCGACGAAATAAAAACGGCTTCCCACTTACTAGTGAGAAGCCGTTTTATAATCGTTTTTAATCAATTTATACCAGTTCTACAAGAACTTTCTTCTTCTTGCCCTTTTCTACCAGGATTTTGCCGTCTTTGAAAATTTCAGGTGTCACTGCGAATTTCTTGTCAGTGATTTTTTCGCCGTCGATCTTCAGTCCGCCCTGTTCGATAGTCATGAAGCCTTCTCTGTTGGATGGCACAAGTCCCAGTTCCTTGATGAAGTTAACAACGCCCATGCCTTCGCCTGCCAGCTTATCAGCTTCCATCTGAACTGTAGGCAGATTGCTGAGGTCGCCGCCGCCGCCGAACGCAGCTCTCGCAGCTTCCTGCGCTTTAGCCGCTTCTTCTTCACCGTGAACCAGCTTAGTAACTTCGTATGCCAGAACTTCCTTGGCCTTGTTGATTTCCTTATCTTCAAGGGCAGAAAGTCTCATAACTTCTTCCATAGGAAGGAATGTCAGCATACGCAGACATTTTTCTACGTCAGCATCGCCAACGTTTCTCCAGTACTGATAGAATTCATAAGGTGATGTCTTATCAGCGTCGAGCCACAGAGCTCCTTTCTGAGTTTTACCCATCTTCTTGCCTTCTGAGTTTGTCAGCAGGGAGAAAGTCATACCGTAAACTTCCTTGCCTGTCTTCTTTCTTGTCAGATCAACGCCGCCGATAATGTTTGACCACTGGTCGTTACCACCGAACTGAATCTTAACGTCGAAGTCACGAGCCATTACCATGAAGTCGTATGACTGGAGCAGCATATAGCCAAGTTCCAGCATAGTGAGTCCGCCTTCACGTTCCATTCTCTGCTTGAAGCACTCAGCTCTCAGCATAGTGTTTACGTTGAAGCATGAACCGATTTCTCTCATGAATTCGATATAGCTCATCGGACGGATCCAGCGTGCGTTATTTACTGATACAGCTTTGCCCGGTTCAGGTTTCTTGTTTTCATGACCCGGTTCATATACGCCGTTATTTCCTACATATTCCCATTCGTCATCGAAATCGATGAACTTATCGAACAGCTTCTTGAACTGTGCACAGTTATGTTCGATAGTTTCGATAGTCATCATCTGACGCATGTCAGCTCTGCCTGAAGGGTCGCCAACCATGCCTGTACCGCCGCCGATAAGTACTACAGGAGTGTGACCGAACTTCTGCATGTACATCATAATGATAACCTGCATGAAGTGTCCTACGTGCAGACAATCTGCAGTAGGGTCAAATCCGATATAGAATTTTACTTTTTCGTTCTGTAAAAGTTCACGAACCTTCTCTTCGTCCGTTGACTGTTCAATAAAGCCTCTTTCCTTCAGTACGTCATACACGTTATCGTGCTTGCTGACGCTATCAGGTATAAAATCAAAGCCCATGTCTATCAATTCTCCTTATATGTGATTTGCGGCCGCTCCCCGCGGCCGCTGCATATTTAAACTATTTAGTTCCGTATAATCTGTCGCCTGCATCACCAAGTCCAGGAAGAATGTACTTGTTTTCGTTGAGGCATTCGTCCTTAGCTGCGATGAAGATGTCTACGTCAGGGTGAGCCTGCTGAAGAACTTCGATACCTTCAGGTGCTGCGATCAGGCACATGAATACGATTTTCTTACCGCCCCTAGCCTTGATGAAGTCGATAGCTGCAGCTGCAGATCCGCCTGTTGCCAGCATAGGGTCAACTACGAAAATTTCTCTGTTTTCGATGTCTGCAGGAAGTTTGCAATAATATTCTACAGGTTCATGAGTGTCGTGGTCTCTGTAAAGTCCGATATGTCCAACCTTAGCGTTTGGAACGAGTGCCAGCATTCCGTCAACCATTCCCAGACCTGCTCTCAGAATAGGTACGATAGCGATGTCTTCGCCTGCGAGCATATTTACTTTAGCAGCCTGCATAGGAGTTGTGATTTCAACTTCCTTCAGTGGGAGATGTCTTGTTGCTTCATATCCCATCAGCATTGAGATTTCTTTAACCAGTTCTCTGAAGTCTTTAACTGTAGTTTCTGTTTGTCTGATCATAGCAGTCTTGTGCTGAATCAGCGGATGATCAAATACATATACGTTGCTCATTATTGTACCTACCTTTCAATTATGTGAAATATATAATATGGCTTTCGCCTTATTTAACTAATTTTATTCTGCGTCCAGCATGTCCACTCTTCTCTGGTGTCTGCCGCCTTCAAATTCTGTGTCGAGCCATGCAGCTGTAATAGCCAGTGCAGTCTCGAGTTCTGTAGTTCTGCCGCCCATAGCCAGCACGTTCGCATCGTTGTGCTTTCTTGTCATTTCAGCCATGTGCACGTCTGTGCAAAGCGCACATCTCACGCCTTTTACCTTGTTGGCTGCGATCGAGATTCCTATTCCTGTTCCGCAGCATACGATTCCTCTGTCAGCTTCGCCTGAAGCTACAGCCTGTCCGCAAGCCTTGCCGTATGCAGGATAGTCTACAGATTCTTCTGAGTAAGTTCCCAGGTCCATTACTTCGATATCTCTTCCTTCGAGATATTTCTTAACGTTTTCCTTCAGTTCAAATCCGCCGTGGTCGCTGGCGATTGCAATTTTCATGTGTCTTCTCCTTATACCTTCGCTATGTTGTAGCCTGCTGATTTGAGCATCCTGTTCATTACTGCAAAGCCCACTCCGTCAGTGTCGCTGAGGGCTCCCGCAAGGATCAAGTCTACTCCTTCGTTGTCAAGATCTCTGAGCTTTGCAAAGAAATCATGCGCCGCTTCGATAAAGGCCTTTTCTTCAAAGAGGATGACTCCCACCTTGAGTCCGAGTCTTTCGTTGAGCATCTTGACTCTCTCTATTTCTTTTTTCACCTTGTCTCTCTGACCTTCTATGATGGTCATCTGAGCCTTAGGTGCATAATGCTTATATTTCATGCCCGGTGATTTAGGCTTGAAATCTTCGATATCGGCTGCTCCGTCTTCAGGGTCCAGCGCGAAGAACTTGCCGCTTTCAAGAAGGGCTTCGTCGTACTTGACTTCCTTACCGAGAGCTGCTTCGATGTTTTCTGCAGTGATGATTCCCGGTCTCAGTATTGTCGGTACATCTCCTGTCATATCCACGACCGTGGACTCGATGCCTACTCTGCAGTCGTCGCCTTCTATTATCGCCTCTATGCGGCCGTCCATGTCTGCGATGACGTCTTTCGCTCTTGTCGGGCTTGGACTTCCTGAAATATTGGCGCTTGGCGCTGCTATAGGAGTATCCGCCATAGTGATAAGGTCAAGTGCT
>JAUMXT010000148.1 GCA_030529015.1 Bacillota bacterium
CCCACGCATAACAAATGCATTGGCAGTCGATACAAATGTATAAGAAGGCAATATAACCTCATCGCCTTCTTTAATATCAGCCATTAAAGCAGCCATTTCAAGTGCCTGCGTACAAGACGTTGTGAGCAAAGCTTTGCCGCATCCTGTGTTTTTTTCTACCCATGAGTTGCACTTTTTAGTAAACTCACCGTCGCCGCAAATCTTCTGGCTCTGAATTGCCTGTTTTATATATTCTTCTTCTTTTCCTACGTATGGAGGAATGTTGAATTTTATCATTTTTTTACCTTCTCATTGCATTGACTTTCTCTCTCGCTGTAATTGCAAGATATATCACCTTATTGATAGGTGTTGGTATGCCGTGTTTTTCACCGAGTTTTATTACCGTTCCTGCATACTCATCTATTTCTATAGACCTACCGGCCTCTATGTCCTGAAGCATTGACATCTTCTTGTCCGGCGGAAAGTTTACAAGCATATCGATAATTTCATCTCTATCTTCATACGTTATATTAACGCCTTCAGCCTGTCCTACTTTAACAACTTCATCCATGCAGAGCTGCATAATTTCCCTGATCTCGCCTACCTGTCCAAAGAATCCACACTCTACATGAGTTTCTACAGCTGCTTGTCCTGCACCGACATTGAGCATCCACTTTCTCCACTGGGCGCGTTTCATATCCTCATATATGTTTATATTTACACCAAGCTTCTTTAATGTTTCGTATGTAGTCTGAACTTCGGGCTCGACCAATTTATTGTCAGCATAGCCTATCTGCATTTCTCCTAACGTACTGAAATAAACTCTGCGACCCATCCTGTGAGCATCCGTTCTTAAAACAATACCGTATAAAACTCGATTTTTAGGGAAGCGGTCTTTCAGCATTTCTGTTGCCATTATTCCGTTTTGTATAGGCAGTATGATAGTTTCATCGTCAATGAGACCATCAATGGCATCCATGGCGTTCTCCAAGCTATATGTTTTAACGGCAACAATAAGAAGATCGATTTTAACGCCATCATTTTTGTCTGAATGGATATGCGGGAATATGGTATTACCATTAACATCAATACCTTTTTCTCTCATTCTTTCTGCACGTTCACCTGTTGCTACTACGTATATGTTGTCAGGATCTCGTTTGTATATTTCTGAAATCAAGGCGCTTCCTACAGATCCGGCACCTATAACTCCTATTGTTTTTATCATTATTTATTTCCTTCCAATGATATTACTTAACATTACATACGAAGCATCTCATCTTACCATTTTCATCCGGTGGAATAACATCCATCCACTTGAAATTGAGGTTGTACTCATGATATCCGAACAACTCATCAAATTTCATATTAAAGAAATCCTCTATTTCCTTGGCAGTATATTCATCGCTCAAAGGATCCTTAACCAATAATACATCGATTTCATCTATGGCGTTTTGAACATATCTAAACTGTGAAATACCTACGATTCCGTTAGGGATCTTATACAATTCGGCCGCAGATGTTTCCTTGCCATCTGCATGCTTAACCAAGTCATTAGTTCTTCCCTTTATTGTTTTTATGTATCTTAACCCATCAATCGTTTCTGATGTCATCATATCGCCCACTTCATAATTTATGATTGGAAAATCTCTCTTATAAAGTGTAGTTATGATCGCTCTGCCATCGTCTGTAAGCCGATCATTCTCATCAACTAGGTTTATTACATGTGTGTCTGCACATACATAGAAGCTGTCTTTGCCCGGGAGCTTGATGGCACAGCTACCTGTTTCATTGCTTCCGTATGCATCCATCAAACCTTCGCCATAAGTTTCAAGCAACAATCTCTTAGTCGCCTCGTCAACCATTTCGCTTACAGGTGTATAAGCTTTTGGCTTATATACTTCCAGTTTATGTTTCTTGGCATATAATGCCATTCTTACAAGAACATTCTTTCTAAAACAAAGCATATCAGGCTTATAATCATTTACCAGCTTGATAAGATCTCCCATCTTTTCGCCTGCATATTCATGTTCCGGTACTACTCTTCTTCTAAGGATACCCAGCTTCTGAATCCATGAGTCTCCCTTCTTAGGATCCACATGAGCATGAGTTGTTAGGAAGGAAAGCATCTTACCTGTAAATGGTTTGTATCCTGTAAACATCAATACTCTGATCCAGTTAGCGTTATAACAAGCATTTTCTCTCTGAGTTATGGCAAATTTCAGAGGTACTCCGGAAGAGCCGCTTGTACTGAATATTCTCCAGGTTTTGCTCTTTTCAGGGTTATCGTTGATTTCCTTTTTCATCCATTCTCTGAGTTCAGCTCTGTAAAGGATGGGAAACTTAGCCATATCTTCAGCACTATGAAAATCATCAGGTGTAAGACCATTGTCATCAAATCTTTTCCTATAAAACGGGATTTTATATGCCCTCTTCATCATGCTATGCACTTTTTTATTCTGACGCTGCTTATTCTTGATATTATCTGCCGGGATTTTCTTATCCAGTTTAATAAGATAATACAGAGTCATTACATTTTTAAATTCATTTCTGATAAATGAAGCCATAGTTAAACACCTTTCCTGTTAATAAAAACTTGCCTCTTTAAGTATAATAAACTATAATATTTCTGTTGATTATCAATAATCTTATTATATGTGCGCCGTTAGCTCAATGGATAGAGTCGCAGACTTCGAATCTGTCGGTTGGGGGTTCGAGTCCCTCACGGCGTGCCACTTATGAAAAATACGTCTTTATGGCGTATTTTTTATTGAAAATACTACTCCATTATTTTTATATATCCGCCACATTTCGGCTTCCCATTCCAGTAAAAACTGTCCGGCTCATTCGTGCAGCTCCACATGTAATCAATCATTTCATCTAGCGAAACCAACTCAAACCGTTGCGAACCTGCAGGATTGCCTATAAGTACATTGCCATTTTCATCAGCACCAATCATCAGCATCGTGTGATAAGATAATGTCCATTTGTTTGTTTTTTCACCAGTTTCCCTATTAAGTTGGCTTATAACAAATATGATTTGTTTACCCTTATAAAGATGCTCGAGAATATCCTCCTTGACTTCATCATCCGAAGAAAAGTAAGGTTCATATTCATTGGAGATTCCGTATTTGTCAAGAATTTGAGTTGTTGCCAAGAAAGTAAAAGGCATTTGTTTTTCAGGTCTCTTACTATAATTCTTATCAAATTTTTCTTCTCCTGCTAATGCCTTCTCTGCGATAGTTATAGTTTCGTACGGAGTCCATTCACTACACTCCGGCACGTACGCTCTTAGAACTGATGTAAGT
>JAUMXT010000033.1:0-2298 GCA_030529015.1 Bacillota bacterium
ATTTCGTCATATGTTTTTATTATTTCTTCAAGTTGCTGAAGCTTATCGTTGAGAGCCATAATAAAACCTCTTCTTAAATATACAGTGGAGTTTATTTCTCGCATGTACGCATAGCAAGGATGGTTTCTTCGAAGAGCTTATCAAGTTCCCAGCCAAGCATTTCGGCTCCCCGGATTATGACATCTCTACTGCATCCTGCTGCAAATTTCTTGTCCTTGAATTTCTTTTTTACTGATTTTACTTCCATGTCCTGAACACTCTTGGAAGGTCGCATGAGAGCAGCTGCTCCGATCAGTCCTGTAAGTTCATCGCATGCGAAGAGTACCTTCTCCATTTCGTGAACAGGCTCAACATCAATACCTGTCATTCCCCATCCGTGGCAAACGATGGCACGAATCATGTCGTCTTCAACGCCGGCTTCCTTAAGAAGTTCAGGCGCTTTAACACAATGCTCTTCAGGCCACATTTCGAAGTCTATGTCATGGAGAAGACCTACCATTCCCCAAAACTCAATATCGTCTCCATAGCCAAGCTTTTCTGCGAAGTATCTTAAGGTTCCTTCTACAGTTTCGGCATGCTGGATGTGAAACGGTTCTTTGTTATATTTCTTTAAAAGTTCAAATGCTTCTTCTCTTGTTAACATGATATTTTCTCCTTTATGCTTTAGCTTGAAGTCGTTCTTCCTTGCTAGGAAGCTGTGCAACTATAATAGCTGCGAACATGATTATACATCCGAAAACTTCTCTTACTGCCATTACTTCTCCCAGGAAAATCATACCGGCAATAACACCGAAAACTGATTCCAAAGAAAGAATCATGGAAGCTGACGTAGGATCTGTGTAAGCCTGACCTGTAACCTGGAATGTATATGCAACACCGCAGCTCATGATACCAACGTAGCAGAGAGGGAACCAAGAACCAAGGATGTTTTCCCATGTAGGAAGGTCGAAACCTAATGCAGGATCCAGAGGGAATATCAGTATTATAGATATTATACCTGCCACGAAGAACTGTATGCATGACAGTTTGACTCCGTCAACCTTAGGTGAGAAGTAGTCTACGGCAAGGATATGTAATGCGAAGAACAGTGCGCATACAAGCATTATCATATCGCCCTTATTTACTCCGCCGAGATCTCCTGCAGCAGGGATGCAGAGCAAGTACAGGCCAACTATGGCAGCAACAACGCAAGCCCATAAAATAGGGCGAATCTTCTTTCTCAGGAAAACAAGTCCGATGAGAGGAACCAGCATTACATAAAGCGGTGTGATAAAAGCAGCTTTGCCTGCAGTAGTATAGAAAAGGCCGATCTGCTGAATGTTGCCGGCAAGCATCAGTGCCAGACCGCATATGATACCGCCGATGATGAGAAGCTTGTTTTCAGCTTTTTTAGCCTCAGCGATTTCCTCAGGGCTGCGATCATCAGGTTCTTCTTTAGCCTTGTTCATTTTAGACATAAACAATATGACAGGAATCAGTACGATGCCACCGATAACTGTACGGAGGCCGTTAAACGCGATAGGACCGATAAGATCCATTCCTTCCTTCTGTGCAACGAATGCAGTACCCCAGATGATAGCTGTGGTGAGAAGCATCAAATTGCCTTTCATTTTATCTTTCATTAGGGATCTCCTTTCATTTTTATACGAATTATAGACTGATTATATCAAATAACAGTATGGTTGCCAACACATGTAAACAGGCTTTGGATGTATTATTTTTGGCTGAAAAACGGGTCGAGATACTTCTTCGAGAAATGTATTCTCGAGAAGAGATAAAGCTTGCCGAAAAACTCCAATTCATTATCTGCCGCAAATACGGTTTTGAGTTTATTCATCCTGTATCTGATGGTGTTTTTATGCTGGAACATTTTCTGAGAAGTCATGTCCACGTTACCGTCGCAGTTCACAAGTGTAATCAACGTTTCCAATAACGGCGAGCGTTGAGTAGCAGTCTCCGAAAGCAGCTCTAACATGTTTTCATAATAAAGATTAGGTCCCAGAAGATATCTGTCCTTAAATATTATATGGTCAAACGGAGCTGATGATATCTCGGCAACCGAGCGCTTATCGAGGATGCTGCTTGTATTGGCAAACACAGCATCAAGCAGTGCGGTGCTGACATCGTCGAAGCCGGAAGTAAATCCGCTCAGGCCCACATGCACATCGCCGAGAGCTTCACATTTGTTGACAGCAGCAATAAGTGCGGATTTAAATTCATCAAGCACGCTACTATCTGTTGTCGATGTGGTGGCAATCAGATAGATGCCGCGCTTATAAGCTACGAAGGAATAAATGA
>JAUMXT010000033.1:2308-13853 GCA_030529015.1 Bacillota bacterium
AATTCGACATCGCCAATCTTATCCGGTATGTCTATTCCGCCATCAAGGAGCACGTTGTTAAACAAATCCAGAGACTTCTGTGATATGGCAGTCGTGTCGGTGCTGTTTGAGATGAAAGCGCAAATCATAGAGCCCGACAAGAAGAACGGATTTATTTTTCTGAGAAGATTCTCTTTCTCGAGTATGTCCAGGTTGTCGTTTGATATCAAAGTGCCCAATACGATTTCATTAAAAGAAGTATATAAACTGTTTAGAGTCTCGTTTTTAACTACATAAAGAACTTCGTCTATGTAAGTGTCCGTGAAAAACATTATGGGAACACCATGTTCATCGGAGTATTTCGCGACTTCATCGGTAAGTTCTTTGTAGTACAAGTCTTTAATGGCAATGGCAGATACGTGATTGCCGATAAGAAGCTTTAAGGAACGCTCTATCGCAGCAGGGTCGTCCTTAAATGAGGAGAGCGTCGTAATAACGAATTCTCCCTTGGCAAATGAACTTGTAATCTGCATGTCCTGTTCCCATTCAAAGAAGCCTGCACTTGTCACCTTGTTGTTGAGTCCGCTTTTCCCGGACGCCAGTCGGAAGTTTTTAAAAATAGGTTTAGATAAAAGGTTTGCAACTGTTGGCATTTGTCTGCTCCCTTCTCCTTCAATATATTTGTACTTTATACAAATATATTACAGCATGTTTGAGTTTTATCCAATTGAAATTTGTAAAATGTATAGTAAAATTGCATTATAGAAAGTGTATGACTAATAACGGTGCCGCATAGGTATAACCTATATATTCAAAAAGAGTGGATCGAATCGCCTCACCCATATTTCGATTCACTCTTTTTATTTGTTGTGTTATGATGTCATCAGAGAGGAAATATGACAAATGAAACGGAACATAAAGGACAGACTATATATAGCTACCGTTTGTGCGGAGCATAAGGAAATAATAAGTAAATACGGCATAGGAGTAGAGCTCGATCAATTTTGCGATCCGTCAGCCATAGACGGAAAGTGCGCTGAGGAAGCCCGTGAAGAGATAAATGGGCTCCTTGGGATTGCCGACAGGTGCGTTTTGCATGCCCCGTTCAGCGAACTTTTTCCTGCAGCTATAGATCCAAAGGTTCGTCTCGTAGCAATGGAAAGGTTGCAGCAGGCAGCGGAGCTGGCGGCCCTTTATAAAGCAAAGAAAATGATCGTACATTCGGGCTATGTTCCGCTTATATTTTTTAAGGAATGGCACGAGGACAGGTCTGTGGAATTCTGGGAGGAGTTCATGGCAGGCAGGGAAGACGGTCTCGTTATAACGGTGGAAAATGTTATGGATGATGAGCCGTATATGATGGCGAAGATGATGGAGAGAATCAAGAATCCTAATATTAAGTTGTGCTTTGACGTAGGTCATGCGGCATGCATAAGCAAAGTGCCGGCAGATGAGTGGCTGGAAGTGCTGGCGCCTTATCTTGGGCATCTTCACATCCATAATAATGATGGAACACATGATTGGCATAAGCCGATATTTGAGGGAAATGTTGACATGGAGAAGTTCCTTAATTTAGCTATTGAGAAATGTGCTCCTGATACAACTATTACT
The DNA here is from genome assembly GCA_030529015.1 of Bacillota bacterium. Classification (GTDB taxonomy): domain Bacteria; phylum Bacillota; class Clostridia; order Peptostreptococcales; family Anaerovoracaceae; genus Lentihominibacter. Next base: position 3,899 of record JAUMXT010000033.1, read on the forward strand.
ATTGAGAGCCTTTCCGGACTTACATCCATGGAATGGCTGAAAGAACGCGGGTATATATAATGAACGGAGAAAGATTATTTGAAACGATTGAAAAAATAGAAAATCTCGATGAAGCTGTAATGAAGGTGGCCGAAAACAGACAGGCGTCTTTAGCTAAGCCGCCGGGAAGTTTAGGGGACCTTGAGGATATATCCATAAGAATGGCAGGAATCACGGGAGAGGTTTTCAATGACATTAAGAGGAGCTGTGTAGCAGTATTTTGTGCAGATAACGGAGTAGCTGAAGAAGGCGTATCATCTGCACCGCAGAGTGTTACTGCAGCTCAGACGATAAATTTTGCCAGAAGACTTACGGGGGTAGGTGTTTTATCGGAATGCTTTGGCAGCGACCTTTTGATAGTAGATATGGGCGTGAAGTGTCCGATACCTGCGGAGCTTTACGACAAGGTGCCGCTTTGGAATACCAGAAGAATTATTGACCGCAGAATAAGACCTGAAACGGACAACTTGGCTAAAGGTCCTGCCATGAGTAGAGAAGAGGCTCTCAGATGTCTTGAAACAGGTATCGAGATGGCAGATGCTGTGAAGAATGCCGGCTATGACATCATGGGCATCGGTGAAATGGGCATAGGAAACACTACTACAAGTGCAGCGGTTCTGTCGGCGATAACAGGTAAGGACAGTGATTATACCTGCGGTAAGGGCGGCGGAATAAATGATAAGAGCTTCCTGCGAAAGAAGGAAATCGTAGACGAGGTTTCTGCAGAATATCGTGCTAAGGGCGGATTGATGACGGAGATGTCGCAAGTTGACGATGTGATAGATGTGCTTGCCCGAATGGGTGGTTTTGATATTTGTGCTATGGCGGGTGCGTTTATCGGAGCGGCGGTCAACAAACTGCCTGTGGTGATAGACGGATATATTTCGGTAGTGGCTGCGTTGGCGGCATATGTGATGGCGCCGAAATCGATCGGATATATGTTCGTATCTCATAAGTCGTGGGAGAAAGGATATGAGCTGGCAGTCGAGGCGCTGGGGCTCAAGCCGTTCCTTGAACTCGGCATGAGGCTTGGTGAAGGAAGCGGATGCCCGATAGCCTTCCAAGTTATAAAAGGAGCCTGCGATGTGATGCGGAATATGGCAACCTTTGAAGAGGCTGAAATAAATGATGATTATCTGGATGAAATTAGAAAGGGAGACTGCTTTTAGTCTCCCTTTCGTGTTATTGAAGAATGTTAAAGATGGTTGTTTTGTCGTATTAGTCGATGACAGGCTCATATCCATCGTAGTCGCCTGCGGCGATAGATGCGATGGTTGAGAGAGTTCTGTCGATGTCTCCCTCTGTGCAGTATGGAGCAAGACCAAGTCTTACTACTCCGTCAGGAAGGCCGAGCGCCTTCATTGTTTCGATAGCATAGAAGTCTCCGTTCCAGCAGTTGATTGCCTTTGAACCCAGAACCTTAGCTACGAATTCGTTGGAGTAGTTATCCATAGTAAATACTACTGTAGGTGTTCTTGGCTGTCCTTCTGCAGGACCGTAAACGTTAACGCCTTCGATTCTTCTCAGGCCCAATCTCAGTTTAGTTCCCAGAGGTTCTTCGTAAGCGTCGATTGCCAGCATGCCGGCAACTACGTATTTTCTTCTGCCTTCAAGGCCCTTAGTTTCTTCTTCGAAATATTCGATGTACTTTTCACCTACGGAAGCAATGAAGTCTACTGCAGCTTCACATCCGCGCAGGTGTTCATACTGAGGTGTTCCCATGTGGAATTGTCTTGCGCCTTCTGCGATATCAGGAGCGCCTGCATTGTTGAATTCAAATGCATCCATATGTTCCTTCTTGAGGTATATGAGACCCATATGAGGTCCAAACCATTTGTAAGGTGAACATACGAGGCAGTCTGTATCGATGGCTTTAACATCGATAGGAAGATGTGCGGCATAGTGGACAGCGTCTACTACTGTGAATGCGCCTACCTTGTGTGCTTCATCGATGAATTTTTTAACGTCGGTAATGGTTCCGATGCCGTTAGCAGCCCAGTTTACCGCAACGAGCTTAGTTTTATCTGAAAGCTTAGCCTTGTAATCTTCGAAGTCCAGCTGCTGAGTTTCAGGGTCAAGTCTAACTTCCTTGATAACGCAGCCGTATCTGGCAAGTGATCTCCATGGCTGGATATTACACTGATGGTCTATCTGAGTAACGATGACTTCATCGCCTTCTTTAAAGTTCTTGGAAATAATAGCGGCCAGGTTGTAGTTGTTCTGTGTAGATGAACAGTTGTAGCCTACTTCTTCAACATCACAGCCCAGGAAGTCTGCTCCTGCCTGTCTTGCTGCGATTTCGATATCTCCCTGCTTCAGTCCTGCTCTGAAGTTACCGTCTTCGTTGGCATTGTCATAAATCATGTATCCTGTGATAGCATCCAGTACGCTGTAAGGTACCTGAGTTCCTCCGGGACCGTCCAGGTATGCTATAGGTGTTCCGTTGATCTGAAGATCACATGCAGGGAATTGTTCTCTGATCGCCTCTACGTCAAATTTAAAAGCCATTTTCATTCCTCCATAAAACATATTTAAGATTAACGTTAGTTTTTGCCTAATAATTCAATTATAATAATTATATAACTTCGTATGGATATTACAAGTGTTTAAAGTCACAATTAAACTGCGTGAATTTGTACATAGTACAAAGAAAATAGGAGCTTATATGGGTGATTTATTATAAAAAGGTGGTATAATAGTTAAATTAGACACAGGAGATTTATATTATGAACATATTTATCAGTGGCGGATGCAAGAACGGCAAGTCGTATTATGCTCAGCGCAGAGCTAAAGAAATGGCTGAGTCGCTTGGCGTGCCGCTTTACTATATAGCGACGATGATTCCCCATGATGATGAAGACAGGGCTCGCATCAAAAGACATATTTCCGAGAGAGAAGGCTGGGGATTTGAAACGATAGAGCAGGGCTTGGCGCTGACTGAGATTTTGCATAACGATGACGTAGACAAGAATGGCGTTTTTCTTATGGACAGCGTAACGGCGCTTCTTGACAATGAAATGTTTGATGAAAAGGGCAATATAGACGAGGCTGCGCCGGAGCGCGTCAAGAGAGATGTGCTTGATTTCGCGGCAGGAACCGGCAATACGGTGTTCGTTTCGGATTATATATACGGCGATGCCGGATATTACAGCGAAACTGTCGAAGGCTACAGACGCGGGCTTGCGGCTGCTGACAGGGCACTGACTGAAGTTTGTGAGGAAGTTATAGAGATTGCCTACGGCACAGAGGAGAGATGGAAATGAAGTACATAAGAGGATTTCTGATGGCATGGGGCAATTTCAGCGCACTGCCGTGTCCATATCATAAGTGGCACGAAGACTCGAGAAAAGCGATGCTTTGTATGTTGCCGCTTGTCGGTGCGATGCTGGCTGTAATCGTGTGCGTGGCATGGTGGCTGCTTGATTTGATCGGTGTGCCGGCCATACTTACCGGAGCGATTTTGACGGCCTTGTATTTTATCTGCAACGGATTTATACATCTTGATGGATTTATGGATTGCAGCGACGCGATTCTTTCGAGAAGGCCTGAGCTTTCGGAGAGACAGAGGATATTAAAGGCGTCCGATGTAGGGGCTTTCGCAGTCATCAGTGTAGTTATGATGCTGCTCGTTTTCGCAGCGTCAATGATGACGTTGACAGAAGGCTTCAGTATAGAAAAAGCCGGGATACTGCTTGTTGTGATGACAGTATCAAGAAGCGTAGCGGCAGATGCCGTGGGAAGAAAGCCGGCAATGAAAACCAGCCAGTATGCAGATCTCGGTGAAACATCGAAGTCGGGTGATGTCAATGCGTTTGGCATGGCAGAACAGGCGGTTATCGGTCTGATAATGGCGATAGTGATACTGGGCGTGCCGATGGTGGTTACAGGCGCCGAACCGACAGTGCTTTATATATTGTACTATGCTCCTGTTGCTATAGTGGCTATTGCAGCGGCGTGTGGAATCGGTGCTTACGCGAGAAAACAGCTTGGCGGCATGAACGGAGATATCGCAGGATATATGGTAGTGATGAGTGAAACCATCGCGGTTTTAGCGGCGGCTGTACTGGCGGCGTGCTTAGGATTATAGGAGAATGAAATGAAACTGATTTTCGGAGGAGCATATCAGGGAAAGCTTGAATATGCAGAGAAAAATTATGATATAAAAACAGTGTTCGACTGCGGAGCGGGAGCTACGCCGGAGGCGCCGGGTACAGAACCGGACTTTGGAAAAGACGCCGTGTGCGCTTTGGAAAAGTTCGTGCTTAAGTGCGTTCGAGACGGAGTTGAAGCTGCGGACTACTTCAAAGAAAATAAAGAGAAATGGCAGGACAAGGTGCTTATCTTAACAGATGTTTCGCAAGGTATCGTGCCGATGGATGCAGAACTTAGAGCTTTTCGTGAGATGAACGGCAGGCTAATGCTTTATTTGGCCGCTGAGGCAGATGAAGTTGTGAGGGTGTTCTGCGGAATAGGAAAGAGGGTAAAATAATGAAGTCGAAGATATGTCTTATCAGACATGGCATAACAGAGGGAAATAAGAGAAGACTATATTACGGACATTCGGATATAGATTTGGCACCGGAAGGCGTTGAAGAGCTTAAGGCGCAGGTTGCGTCAGGGCTGTATCCCGATGGGGAAGATGCCGATTTCTATACTACTGATTTGAAGCGTACGCAGCAGACCCTAAAGTTAATTTACGGCGATCGTGAATTTACTCCGCTGTCAGGGCTTAAAGAGATAAATTTCGGTGACTTCGAAATGCGAACATATCAGGAACTTAAGGATTTAGAGGAATACCAAGAATGGTTGAGAAATCCTAAGGATGATACTTTGGCGCCACCGAACGGAGAAAGCATCAGGGATTTTTACGACCGAATTGATGCGGGGTTCGATGATTTGCTAAACCGCCATGCATTGAAAGTGCTAAAGATGCGACATTCGGTTCGGGAGGCTCTCAGCATAGTTGTATGCCACGGTGGAACGATTTCTGCGGTTATGGAAAAAATATTTCCGGGTGAGAAGGATAACTTCTATCAGTGGATACCTGACCCGGGTCATGGATATATGTTGACGCTGGAAGACGGCGCGGTCGTGGATGCAGAGAAGTTCTAGTGCGACTTTAGGAAGTTATTGACAATCCCAACAGAGGAGGAAAGATGAATATTAAAAATACAGTTACAGAACTTATCGGCGGAACACCGCTTCTGAGACTCCGCAAGATGGAAGAAAAATTCGGCGCGCAGGCTGAGATGATCGCCAAGGTGGAATTTTTCAATCCGGCAGGAAGCGTCAAAGACAGAGTTGGATATAATATGGTCATCGAAGCCGAAAAAGAAGGCAGGCTCAAGCCCGGCGGAACCATTATAGAACCGACCAGCGGAAACACCGGAGTTGGAATCGCCATGACTTGTGCGGCGCGCGGATATAAGGCGATAATGGTAATGCCTGAGAGCATGAGTGTGGAAAGGCGCACGCTGCTCAAAGCCCTGGGGGCTGAACTTGTCCTGACGGACAAGGATCTTGGCATGCAGGGAAGTGTGGAAAAAGCAAACGAGCTTGCCAAGCAGATCCCGGGTAGCATCATCTCGCGGCAGTTCGCAAATCCTGCCAACCCGCAGGCGCATTATGACACTACGGGTCCTGAAATCTGGGAAGACACAAACGGACAAATTGACATTCTCGTTGCAACCTTCGGAACAGGAGGAACAGTTTCCGGCACAGGAAAATACCTGAAGGAAAAGAACCCTGACATCAAAGTTATCGCCATCGAACCTGCAGCATCACCGTTGCTTTCGGAAGGCAAGGCGGGTCCTCATAAGATCCAGGGTATCGGAGCAAACTTTATTCCTGATGCCCTTGACCAAAGCGTGATAGATGAGGTTGTTACAGTTTCTGATGATGACGCTCTGGACACTATGAAAGATATAGCTTGCAGTGAAGGACTGCTGGTGGGCGTATCATCGGGAGCAGCAGTTTATGCAGCGGGACAAGTAGCAGCAAGGCCTGAAAATACAGGCAAGCGTATCGTCATGATCCTGCCTGATACAGGAGAAAGATATTTGAGTATTTTCTAAAAGCGGTATTTTGACGTTTGAAAAAAGAAAAACATTGGACTTTAGTAACAATGGCGAAAATAACAGCCATTGTTACTTTTTTTTCAACGATTTCAGCTTGTGGCGGTGATTATTTTCAAGACGGCAAGAATGAACCGGCAAACAAAACGCCATAAACGTTGAAAACAGAGTAACATTTGAGGCGTGAGACCAAGGTGTTACTAAACTGATTTAGATAATACCATTTATTAACAAATCGAAGCATATCTAAGGCGCGATGCCCTCGAGATAGCAAATAACGAACAATGGAAAGATGATGCTGATAAAATGTTCGCGAAACGTTCAAATTTCAAAGAAATCCCCATAATAATTGTTGCGATTTTTCGGTAAAAGTGCTAACATTAAGATGAGATATTAGCGAGTTAAGCACCGTTTTAATAGAACTAACATTAAAGTATTAGAAAGGACGATTATTCATGGTTAGAAGAATTTACGTTGAGAAGAAAAAAGGGTTCGACGTTGAAGCAACATCACTTTACAATGATGTTAAAGAGAACCTGCACCTGAAGGAACTGACAGCAGTAAGAATTTTAAACCGTTATGATGTAGACGGTATCGATGAGGCTACTTATGAAGCGGCTAAGTTTACAGTATTTGCAGAACCGGCCATAGACGTAGTTTATGAAGAAACTATGCCTGAGGATGTGTGTTCTGCTATTTATTTTGCAGTAGAATACCTGCCCGGACAGTATGACCAGAGAGCAGACTCTGCAGCACAGTGTATCAAGCTGATGAACGCTGAAGCAGATGCCACAGTTAAGTTTGCCAGAGTAATCGTTTTAGAAGGCGACATCACAGCGCAGCAGGCAGACGCAGTAAGAGGTTACTGTGTAAACCCTGTAGACTCACAGATCGCAGCTATGGAAAAGCCTGAAAACCTGGAAATGGAAATGACTGTTCCTGAAGACGTAGCAATAATCGAAGGCTTCAGAGCATTAGATGAACAGGGCCTTGAAAACTACAGAAAAGAAATGGGATTTGCCATGAGTCCTGCAGATATCGCCCTTATACAGAAATATTACATCGAAGATGAAGATAGAGACCCTACACTTACAGAACTGAAAGTAGTCGACACATATTGGTCAGACCACTGCAGACATACAACATTCAATACTACACTGGAAGAAGTAACCTTTGAAGAAGGTCCTTACGGACAGCTTGTGAAGGAAGCTTTTGAACAGTATATGGCGATGAGAGAAGATGTTTACGGCGAAAGAGAAAAGAACCTTTGCCTCATGGACATGGCTTGCATCGGAACTAAGTACCTGAAGAAATACGATAAGGTAGACAACCTTGACGAATCAGAAGAAATCAACGCGTGCTCAATCAAGGTAAAAGCTAAGATCGACGGCAAGGAAGAAGATTGGCTGGTAATGTTCAAAAACGAAACACATAACCACCCTACAGAAATCGAACCTTTCGGCGGAGCAGCAACATGCCTCGGCGGAGCTATCAGAGACCCGCTCTCAGGAAGAGTATACGTATACCAGGCAATGAGAGTTACAGGTGCAGCTGACCCTAGAAAGCCTATCGAAGAAACTCTCGCAGGTAAGCTCCCTCAGAGAAAGATCACTCAGGAAGCTGCAGCAGGATACAGCTCATACGGAAACCAGATCGGCCTTGCAACAGGTCTTGTTGACGAAGTTTATCACGAAAACTACGTTGCTAAGAGAATGGAAATCGGCGCGGTAGTTGGCGCAGCTCCTGCAGACCACGTTATCCGTAAAGTTCCTGCAAAGGGCGACGTTATCATCCTCGTAGGCGGCAGAACAGGCCGTGACGGATGCGGCGGAGCAACAGGCTCATCAAAGGAACATACAGAAGATTCCATCCTCCAGTGCGGAGCAGAAGTACAGAAGGGAAATCCTCCTGTAGAAAGAAATATCCAGAGAATGTTCAGAAGAAAAGAAGTTGCTACACTCATCAAGAGATGTAATGACTTCGGTGCAGGCGGTGTTTCAGTAGCTATCGGCGAACTGGCAGACGGCCTTGAAATCGATCTGGATAAGGTGCCTAAGAAGTACGACGGCCTCGACGGAACAGAACTGGCAATTTCCGAATCACAGGAAAGAATGGCAGTAGTCGTTGCAGCTGATAAGGCTGAAGAATTCATGGGCTATGCATACGAAGAAAACCTCGAAGCTACTAAGGTTGCTGAGGTTACAGATACAAACAGAGTAAGAATGTACTGGAGAGGAAAGTGCATCCTGGATCTTTCAAGAGACTTCCTCAATACTAACGGAGCTCAGCAGTTTGCAAAGGCTCACGCAAAGGCTCAGCCTGCGGCTGTTGAAGGTCTTGCTGACATCCTGAAGGAAACTAAGAGTCGCGAAGAACTTCTCGTGGATCTCAACTGCTGCAGCAAGAAGGGTCTTATCGAAAGATTCGACTCAACTATCGGAGCTGCTACAGTTCTGATGCCGCTGGGCGGTAAGTATCAGCTGTCACCTGCAGCAGGTATGGCAGCTAAGCTGCCTGTAGTACATGGCGAAACAGATACTGCAACTATCATGGCATACGGATTCGATCCTGAGCTGGCAACTAAGAGCCCGTTCCACGGAGCGCTTTATGCAGTAGTTGATTCAGTTACTAAGGTTGCTGCAATGGGCGGTGACTACAGAACAGTAAGACTGACATTCCAGGAATACTTCGAAAAGCTCGGTGAAGACGCAGCAAGATGGGGCAAGCCAATGGCAGCTCTGCTGGGTGCTTTGAGAGTTCAGAAAGAACTTGAAATCCCTGCTATCGGTGGTAAGGACAGTATGTCAGGAACATTCATGGACATCGACGTTCCGCCTACACTGGCATCATTTGCTATCACAACAATAGATGCAGGCGAAGTAGTATCTACAGAATTCAAGAAGGCAGGAAGCAAGCTCGTAGTTCTGACTACACCTATAGATAAAAACGGAGTTATCGACTTCGACGTATACAGAAAGAACCTGCTGAAGACAAGAGAACTGGCAGCAGCCGGAAAGCTTCTTGCAGCCAACACTATCGGACGCGGCGGACTTTACATGACCCTCGTTAAAATGGCTGTAGGTAACGGCATCGGTGCAGACGTTAAGGCAGAAGGAGATATCCTTTCACCTATGTACGGTTCACTTCTCGTAGAAGTTTCTGCAGATGAAGACATCGCAGCAATCATGGAAGGTGCGCTTTACGCAGAAATCGGCGCAACTACAGCAGACGGCAAGCTGACAGTTAACGGAGAAGCAGAAGACGTGGCAGCGATCACAGTTAAGTGGCAGCAGCCTGTAGAAAACGTATTCCCTGTAAGAACTGCAGAATACAAGAACAAGATAGACAAGACAGAAGTGGCAAGAACACTTTACACAGATAGAAACAGTGCAGGTCCTAAGATCCAGATAGCTAAGCCAAAGGTAGTTATCCCTGCATTCCCTGGCACAAACTGTGAAGTTGATTCAGCAAGAGCATTCCGTAAGGCAGGCGCAGAAGCTGACATCCACATCATCAGAAACCTGACAACAGCACAGCTGGAAGAATCCATAGCAGAACTTGAAAAGAAGATCAGAGAAAGCCAGATCATCATGATTCCAGGAGGCTTCTCAGGCGGAGACGAACCTGACGGTTCAGCTAAGTTCATAACTGCAGTATTCAGAAATCCTGCTATCAAGGAAGCTGTAACAGATCTTCTCGAAAACAGAGACGGTCTGATGCTGGGTATCTGTAACGGATTCCAGGCACTGATCAAGCTGGGACTTGTACCTTACGGCGAAATCAGAGATATGGAAGATGACAGCCCTACATTAACATACAACAAGATCAACAGACACCAGTCC
>JAUMXT010000149.1 GCA_030529015.1 Bacillota bacterium
TATTTATAGAAACTCTCGGATGCCCTAAGAATTTTAACGATTCCGAAGGCATAAGAGGTATTTGGGAAAAAGCAGGGATGTCCTTAACGGACGATCCGGTAGATGCCGATGCGATACTGGTAAACACCTGCGGATTCATAAATGACGCCAAGACGGAGTCTATAGAAAAGATCTTTGATATGGCGAGGATCAAAGAAGAGGCAGCCGCTCAAGCAGAAGTAAATGACAAGCTGCTTATCGTTTCCGGATGTCTTTCTCAACGTTACGGGGAAGAGCTTTTTGAAGAAATGCCTGAGGTGGATGTTTTCCTCGGTGTAAACGATTATGAAAGCCTGCCGCAGATGGTAAAGGGTCTTGCAAAGGGCGCGCGCGCCAAAGCTTTTAGCTGTGAGCCGGAGGCCTTTGAAGAGTTTTCAGCAAGAAAGCTTTCGGAAAATCCATACAGTGCGACTTTGCGTATAGCTGAGGGATGTAATAACTGCTGTGCTTACTGTGTGATACCTCAGATAAGAGGCGGCTTCAGAAGCAGACCTTTGGAAAACATTCTGGAAGAAGCAAAGGTGCTGGCTGAAAGCGGATGCAAGGAAGTTATGCTGATCGCCCAGGACGTTACTGAGTACGGCAGAGACCTTTACGGAGAGCTGCGCCTGCCGGAGCTGCTGCGTGAGCTTTGCAAGGTGGACGGCATTGAATGGATAAGATTGATGTACTGCTATGAGGATAAGATCACCGATGAGCTTATCGAAGTGATGGCATCCGAAGGTAAGATCTGTAAATATATTGACATACCGCTTCAGCATATAGCTGACGGTGTGCTTGACAGGATGAATCGTCACTCTACCAATGCCAGCATCAGAGATACGATAGGAAGACTCAGAACCGCTATGCCGGATATCCATATCAGAACGACTTTGATCGTGGGCTTTCCCGGAGAGACTGAAGAAGAACTCGATGAGCTTCTGGACTTCGTTGAAGAGACAGGCTTTGAGAGACTTGGAGTTTTCGCTTACTCCAGAGAAGAGGGTACTGTAGCAGGCGACATGGAAGATCAGATAGATGAAGAAGTGAAAGCAAGTCGTGTAGATGCTGTTATGAGAAGACAGCTTGATATTTCCCGAGAAATAAATGAAGCTAAGGTGGGAAATACTATCACAGTATTGGTAGACGGCATGGATGAAGAGGGTGCATATCTTGGCAGGACTCAGTATGATGCACCTGAAATAGATGATACAGTAATATTTGGAGCTGACAGAGAGCTTAAGCCGGGGGACATGGTCAAGGTATATATTAATGATGCTTTTGATTACGACCTGGTAGGCAGAATGGAGGAATAATATGAATTTACCTAATAAACTGACCATGGGAAGAATATTTGCCATACCTGTGTTTATAGTTGTATTCCTGATGGACTACAGAATCGCTGCTGCAGTTATATTTATCCTTGCGGCTGTTACTGATATGCTGGATGGACATATTGCCAGAAAGCATAACCTGGTTACAAACTTCGGCAAGCTGATGGATCCGCTGGCTGATAAGCTGCTGGTTATGGCAGCGCTGATCTGCATGGTAGAAATGGGCGATGTTGCAGGATGGATGGTAGTCGTTATCCTGGGAAGAGAATTCATCATTACAGGAATGAGACAGGTTGCCGCTGCGCAGGGGATCGTTATTGCTGCAGGAACTACAGGAAAGATCAAGACTATCACTCAGATGATCGCTATTCCTCTGCTGATACTGGAGAACTGGCCGTTCACAGCACTGGGAATTCCTGTGCCGTTCGATCAGATTTTCCTGTGGATAGCTCTTGTTATGACTATAGTGTCGGGAGCTGAATACATAATGAAGAATAAGCAACTGTTTTCGATGTAAATTATAGAGGGCGTTAAGCCCTCTTTTCTTGGAGGCGTTTGATATGAAGACTGCGATTTTGAGCGTAGGAACTGAATTATTGTTTGGACAGATAGTAAATACCAATACTGTTTACTTGTCTCAGCAGCTTAATCTGCTGGGTCATGATGTGATGTATCACTATACAGTTGGAGATAATCCGAAGAGACTTGCAGATATGATCGAGTTGGCACTTGAGGACTGTGACATCGTTCTGACTACGGGAGGTCTGGGACCGACTCAGGACGATATGACTAAGGAAATCGCCTGTCAGGTCATGGGCGATGAGCTTGTTATGATGGACGATGTGCTGGAAGAGCTCGTAGCGATGTTCAAAAATACCGGCAGGAAGATGACGGAAAACAATAAAAAACAGGCAATAATGCCATCTCGTGCCGTGATTTTCCATAACGATGTGGGAACAGCTCCCGGCTTTGCCCTGGAAAAGGATGGGAAATATATAATGTGCATGCCCGGACCTCCTAGGGAAATGACAAGGATGTTCGAAAAGAGCGTCAAGCCTTTCCTTGAGAGCTTATCAGATGACGTTATCTATTATCGCATGATAAGAACATTCAGTATCGGAGAATCTCAGCTGGAGACAGAACTGCTGGAGCTTATCGATGTACAGACAGATCCCACATTGGCGACTTACGCCAAGGAAGGCGAATCATCAGTCCGCATAGCATCTAAGAGAGCTACTCTCGAAGAAGCAAAGGCTGCAGTCGATGATATGCTGGAGAAAGTGCGTGAGCGTATCGGAGATTATATCTATAGCTGTGACGATGAAGAGCTTGTACAGGTGGCATGTGATAAGCTGATCGATAGAGGGCTGACATTGTCATCGGCAGAATCATGTACAGGAGGCCTGTTTGCAGGAACAGTGACTGAGATCGCAGGAGTGTCTGCATGCTTTGACAGAGGTCTGGTGACATACAGCAACCAGGCTAAGATGGATGAGCTGGGAGTAAAGGCATCGACCCTTGAAAAGTACGGAGCAGTCAGCGCAGAAACAGCAATGGAAATGGCAGAAGGACTCCATCGCGTAAGCGGCAGTGATGTATGCGTATCTGTGACAGGCATCGCAGGACCGGGAGGCGGCAGCGAAGAGAAGCCTGTAGGACTGGTATACGTGGGTCTGTATTACGATGGCAAGGTTTCATACAGAGAGCTGCGCTTGAGAAATACAGGTCGTAAGTGGATAAGACATAGAAGCGTACTTAATATGTTGGATATGATAAATAAGTGTTTGTGATGATAGTATCATTATATTTGTAAAACAAATCAACCCAAGAGTGTTGAAAGACAACATTCTTGGGTTTGTTATTTTTTGCTTAGATATTAACCATTAAGCAGCTCATCCACAGAAATATTAAAGAATT
>JAUMXT010000034.1 GCA_030529015.1 Bacillota bacterium
TTGTCAAATTATTTAGCTGTAGGTAAAAATAATGCGAACGCTGTCGAAAATAAGGGGAAAATGTCCTATAAAATATATTGTCTAAGGATTCCATAGTTTTAAAATGAAATTGAATTCTAATTAATACTGGAGGAGAAAAAATGAATAAAATCAAAATTGGTATCGCTGATGACAACAGGGAGTTTTGTGGTACCCTTGTAGAGTATTTCAATGATAAAAAAGATATCGATTTGGTTTTTGTTTCTCACGACGGACTTAAAGCAATTGAAAATATTAAATCTAAACAACCTCAAATCTTGATCCTGGATATGATAATGCCATATATGGATGGATTAGGTGTCCTTGAAACAATTAATAATACTGACCTTAATAAATATCCGAGCACTATAGTTTTGTCTGCCGTGGGACAGGAACCCATGACTCAGAAGGCCATTACAATGGGGGCAGAATATTACATAGTAAAGCCGTTTAATTTAGACACATTACTAAAACGAATCTATCAGATAGCCGGAGTTTTAGACAAAGAGGAGTGTAAAATGAAGTATGCCAAAGTTATTACCGGCAATGAAAGTAACGACGAAAGAAGCAGTTTAGAGATTGAAATCACTAATATCATTCATGAACTTGGAGTGCCTGCACATATTAAAGGGTATCAATATTTAAGAGATGCTATATTAATGGTGGTGGAGGACATAGACCTCTTAGGAGCTGTTACCAAAGAATTGTATCCTGCAATAGCGCGTATGAATAAGACTACGCCAAGCAGAGTAGAAAGAGCAATCAGACATGCTATAGAAGTGGCATGGAACAGAGGACGTCTGGAAACGATAAACAGCTTATTTGGATATACTGTTCAAACGGACAAAGGCAAACCTACTAACAGTGAATGCATAGCAATTATAGCGGATAAGATTCGTATCGAGCGAAAAGTCAGCTAAATTAAATAAAGCCGGTCAACGTTATTATTGACCGGTTTTATTATTCTCAGCAGCAAGTTACAGGTGGGTATTCATTACATAAGCAATCAGATTTTTCAGTTCTCTCAGTCCTTTCGGGGAACAGTCCGGGACAAGACATGTTACCGAAATTATTGTCTTTGAGAGGAGCGTTGGCAAATCCTGTTGAAAGTACGCACAGCTGTACAGGTACCGTGATTTTCTTTTCTGCAGCTACACATAAAGTTATGATAAGATTTGCAGTCACATCTCCGTTATGACCTATACATATGTCGCGATTCACACTGTTTGTTGCAAGACGTGCATTGAAACCTACATTGGCAAGTTCGGTAAGTCTCGGTAGGAAAGCAGAGTTTTCAATATTAGGCATGCAAAGCTCAAAGAAGTTGGAAAGTACAAGAGGGCAGTTTTGCTTAGCAATGTTTAATTCTGCGCTTAATGTTGCACAGGTTTCTCTTCCGCATGCGTCGCAAAGCGTAATATCCAGGTAAATCATAACATTTCCATACAGTTTAGCATTTTGTGTACCAAATATAGGTGTGCCTGAGCCACTTGAATCACATTCGTTTGAATCTGCATACAGCATTTTCTCTGAAGGAACACCATCAGGACCGATAGTTTCAACAACACCGCAGCTGTTATTTACGAAATGAGCTCCCGTTATACCTGTTTCCATTTCAAGAGTGAGATTATTACAATCACCTGAGTTTACCGGATCAAATACTCTCTTTATTCTTATGTCATTGATACCGGTAACAGTGCATCCGCAAGGGATGCAAGGTGAAAAGTGTAAATTCTGTACTGTACGCATTCCATGCATATTAAATCTAACTGCGTCGTAAACGCTTTGAACATAAATAGGTGTTACGTTAACCTCACTGAGATCTCCGCTAAATTTACAGAGCTCGTTTGCATGACAACAATTATCGCTGTCATTATTGAATTGTGATGTACAATAACAGTTCATCATTACCTCCTTAAGTAGTATTGACTATGTTTTTATAGTGTTTTGTTCACTGCCAGTATATGAATCGTTTAAATTTTGTGTTACAATACTATAACTATTTATTGAAAGGCGAGAATTATGATTAAAATAAAGAAACTCAGCTGCGGTACTACTCTGGTTATGGAAAAAACAGACTATGTTCAGTCAGCAGCTCTCGGAATATGGGTCAAGGCAGGCGCCGCCGATGAAACAGATGAGGTATCAGGCGTATCACACTATATCGAACATATGATGTTCAAGGGAACAGATAAGCGTACTGCTAAGGAGATTGCTTCCGATGTTGATAAAATCGGAGGTATGTTCAATGCATTTACAGGTAAAGAAGCAACATGCTATTACATAAAAACTTTGTCCTCAAACATCTATATGGGTGCTGAGATCATATTGGACATGATCACAGGGTCTAAATTCGATCCTGAGGAAATGGACAAGGAAAGACAAGTTATTTATGAAGAAATCAAAATGGTAAAAGACAGCCCGGATGACGATGTTTACGATACTATTTCCGAACTCGTAGCAGGCGGAAATCCATTGGGAAGAAGCATCCTGGGAACTCCGGAGAGCCTTTCCGGAATAAATAGAGATAAGCTCACTTCATATCTAAATGATAAATATGCCAGAGACAGTATCGTTATCGCTGTAGCAGGGAACTTTGACGAAGAGCGAATAATAGAGACTTTTGAACAAAAACTTGTGGGATTGAAAGAACACAAGGTGACTTCTGACGTGGAAATGCTGCCGTATTCTCAGAACTTCAATGTCAAGGTAAGAGATATTGAACAGACACATATTTGTTTGGCAACACCTTCTGTATCTCTTATAGATGAGAAATATTATGCGTTTGTTCTTATGAACAGCATTCTCGGAGGAAGTATGAGTTCGAGACTCTTTCAGAATATTAGAGAAGAAAAAGGACTGGCATATTCAGTATGTTCAATGAATGCATTTTCAAGTTACTGGGGATTCTTCAGTATTTATGCAGGCGTTGCTCACGAAAAAGCGGCAGATACTATCGAGGCCATAAAATATGAACTTGAACTTATCAAGAATAAAGGTGTTACAGACGAAGAACTTGCCATGGCCAAGGAGCAGGTGAAGAGTTCATATATCTTCGGACTTGAAAACATTAACAGCAGAATGTTTTCTATAGGTAAAAACCAGCTTTTGCTCAATAAGATCTTCACTGCCGAAGAAGTGCTCAAGGGATTTGACGATGTTACTCTTGACGATATTCTTGAGGTTTCTGCAATGGTCGGTAATCATACTGATTACTGTGGGGCTGCAGTTACGGGAAAAGATTTTGACCTTGAAGGGATGGTAAAGAAATGAAGATAAAAGTTAAAAGCTTGTCTGGTCTTATACCGGCATATGAGACATCCGGTTCTGCAGGAATGGATATTAGAGCATATTTAGATGAACCTATTATCATAGCTCCTGGAAAAAGAGCTTTGATACCAACCGGCCTTCATTTCGAAATTCCTGAAGGCTTTGAAGTACAGATAAGAGCTAGAAGCGGACTTGCTGTTAAACACGGCATTGGACTCACTAACGGAATTGGTACTATTGATAGCGATTATAGAGGAGAAATAAAAGTATCTCTTATAAATTGGGGAGAAGAACCGTTTACAGTAAATAATGGTGAAAGAATAGCTCAAATGGTCGTTTGCAGATATGAAAAAGCAGAACTGATAGAAGCAGAAGAGCTTTCTGAAACAGAAAGAGGCTCAGGCGGCTTCGGTCATACAGGTTTATAGTTTAAAGATAACAAAAGTGAAATGAACATTAGACAAGAAGTAGAAAAAAGAGAATACGAATATTTGTCGAAATATGCAACTAAATCTGCCGAAAGCAGAGGAAGACAGTCAGAAGAAGAAAAGTGCACGATTAGGACGGATTTTCAGCGTGACAGAGATAGGATAATTCATTCTAAAGCATTTAGAAGACTTATGCATAAAACTCAAGTATTTCTTGCTCCTGAAGGGGATCATTACAGAACTCGTCTGACACATACGATTGAAGTTTCTCAAATAGCAAGAACTATCGCACGAGGAACCGGATTGAATGAAGATTTGACGGAAGCTATTGCTATGGGTCATGATTTAGGGCATACTCCTTTTGGCCATAGCGGAGAAACAGTGCTGGCCAAAATATATCCCGGCGGTTTTAGACATAATATACAGAGCTTAAGAGTTGTCGATGTATTAGAGTCGGGTAGCACTAGACGTGGTATGAATCTTACAGAAGAGGTAAGGGACGGCATTTTGAATCATACCGGTAGCGGAGTTCCTATGACACCGGAAGGACAGATCGTTAAGGTCAGCGACAGAATAGCTTATATCAATCATGACATTGACGATGCTATAAGAAGTAAAATCATTACGGCAGACGATCTTCCTAAAGAAAGCATGGCTGTGCTCGGAGATACTCATAAAAAGCGTATAGACACATTAGTACGAGATATGATTGAAAACTCTATCGACAAGCCTACGGCTCAGCTTAGTGATGAAAAGTTGCAGGCTATGAACGACCTCAGAACATTTATGTTTAAAAATGTATATCACAACGTTCGCGTCAAAAAGGTCGAGGATATTAATAAAGTAAATGATATCGTAGAATCGCTTTACAACTATTATTTATATAATTTCGAGGAACTTCCTTCGGAACTTCTTGCGATGAAGGATGAATATTCCTTCGAAGAACTTGTTAAGGATCATGTGGCAGGAATGACAGATCGTTACGCCATAAATACGTACGAAGAACTCTTTAAAAATTTCAAAAGATTTTTTTAAATTTTTTTAGACAATAAAGAGGAAAACGATGACTTTTGTCGTATATATTATTAAGTAATAATAAAGAGGGGCAAAAGTGAGCACGAGAAATCAGATAAATATTGCAGATGAAATAAAAAGCAGGTGTAACATCGTGGATGTTATAGGCCGTGTTGTTCCGCTTAAAAAAGCCGGAAGCAACTATAAAGGTGTATGTCCGTTCCACAATGAAAAGACACCTTCTTTTGTTGTTTCTGAAACAAAGCAGATATTTACATGTTTCGGATGTGGTGCCACAGGAGATGTTCTTTCTTTTGTAACACGATATTATAACCTGGATTTTCGCGGTGCTGCCGAGATGCTTGCCAAGGAATACGGCATAAGTCTTGAAGGTGCATTTCAAGGCAGTAAAGATAAAGAAGAACTGCTTGAAATCAATCGTCAGGCAGCTAGATTTTTCTACAGAGCCTTAAGAGAAAAAGCGAACCCGGGATATACATATATGAAGAACAGAGGTATTTCCGAGGAAACATTGAACAAGTTCGGTATAGGCTATGCTGATGAACAGTGGGACAGCTTATATAAGTATCTTCTTTCTAAAGGCTTTAAAGAAGACAAGCTTATGGAGCTTGGACTTATATCTAAATCTAAGGACAAATACTTCGATAAGTTCAGAGGGAGAGTAATATTCCCTATATTAAATACTTCCGGCAAGGTCATCGGATTCGGAGGCAGAATTATAGGTGACGGAGAGCCAAAGTATCTCAACTCACAGGAATCAAGCGTCTTTCAGAAGAAATACAACTTATACGGATTAAATCTTACAGGTAAGGATGTCAGAAATGAAGATTCCATCGTACTTGTAGAAGGATATATGGACGTTGTATCTTTATATCAACATGGAGTAAGGAATGTATCTGCTTCTCTGGGTACTGCTCTTACAGAAAATCAAGCCAAACTAATAAAACGATATACGAAAAATGTCTTGTTGTCATATGATGCAGACCAGGCAGGTCAGAATGCAGCATTGAGAGGTCTTGATATATTATATAACGAGGGGCTTAGAGCCAAAGTGTTAAAGGTTACAGACGGTAAAGATCCTGACGAGTTTATCAAGAAAAACGGAAGACTTGCATTTAAAGAGTTGATGGATAACGCAGTAGCTTACGGCGATTTCAAACTCGGTATGGCTAAAGCGGGATATGACCTTACCGATGAACAGCAACGTATAGAATTTCTCCATGACGCTATTGTCGTTCTAAAGGCGATGAAGCCTATGGAAGCTGACATATACATAAAGAAATTGTCTGAAGAGACTGGTATATCTGAGGGTGCTATAAGATTTGAGTATTCAGGCAATAATAGTCAGGAAAAGAGACCGACCGTTGCAAGTGAAGGAACTAATGAATCAAGTCAAGAGGAAAGGGACATACCTCTGATAGAGCAGGATTTAATTAAACTGATGTTGATTGACAGTAGTTTTATAATTCTTCCCGACGATATTTCAGATAAGACTTTTAGAAGCTATACAGGACGAAATATATACGAAAAGATTCGTCAGATTACCGAAGGCGATAAACGAATAGATATCAACAAGCTTGAGGACAGTCTCGATGAAATTTCGAACGAACAACTTGAAATAATTAAAGAAAAAATCATCCCTCATGGGCGAGAAAACGCGATATTTGAAGAATGTATCGCGAAGATACGCAAGAGAGAGCTTAAAGAGAGGGAAGCACAGATAATAATGCAGCTTTCCATGGCTGACGAAGAAGAAAACCATGATGAAATCATCAGGCTTACACAGCAGCTAATGGAAATCCAGAAGAAAATCAGGGAGTGAGGAACAAAGTGGAAAAAGAAAAAGATATCCAGGTAAAAGAGAATACTCAGGAAAACGGTGTAATGAACGAAGAGATGAAGCAGCAGGTTATCAAAGACCTTACAGAAAAAGCTTCTCACGGCGGAAAAATGTCTTTATCGTATACAGATATCTCCAACAGATTAGGAGATGTGGAGCTTGATAAAGACCAGATGGAAGACCTTTATGACACACTTATGGGTAAAGGTATAGAAGTAGTTCTTGAACATGAACCTGATGACATCGAGCTTATGGCTATCGATGAAGAGGATGTGGACGATCCTGAAGTTGATGCTGTGATTGCCGAAAATCCTAATGCTAAGGAAATTGACCTTGAGGCTACTATTTCAAAAAATATTGCTGTAGACGATCCTGTTAGAATGTACCTCAAGGAAATCGGTAAAGTTCCTTTGCTTACTGCAGATGAAGAAAAAGAACTTGCCAAGAGAATGGAAGCAGGAGACGAATACGCTAAACAGAAGCTTTGCGAGGCAAACTTAAGACTCGTAGTAAGTATAGCGAAAAAATACGTTGGCAGAGGTATGCTGTTCCTTGACCTTATTCAGGAAGGTAACCTCGGTCTTATCAAAGCTGTTGAAAAATTCGATTATATAAAAGGGTACAAGTTTAGTACCTATGCAACTTGGTGGATTAGACAAGCCATAACACGAGCTATAGCAGACCAGGCAAGAACAATAAGAATTCCTGTTCATATGGTTGAAACTATTAATAAGCTTATCAGAGTATCAAGACAGCTGCTGCAGGAAGAAGGCAGAGAGCCGACCCCTGATGAAATCGCTGCCGAAATGGGAATCTCTGTAGAAAAAGTAAGAGAAATCCTTAAGATCGCCCAGGAGCCTGTTTCTCTTGAAACACCTATCGGCGAAGAGGAAGACAGCCATCTTGGAGACTTTATTCCTGATGAAGATGCACCTGCACCGGCAGAAGCTGCTGCATTTTCCATGCTTAAGGAACAGCTGGTTGATGTACTTGGAACTCTTACAGAAAGAGAACAGAAGGTACTTAAACTGAGATTTGGACTTGAGGACGGCAGAGCAAGAACTCTTGAAGAAGTAGGCAAGAAGTTTGATGTTACAAGAGAAAGAATCAGACAGATAGAAGCTAAGGCGCTGAGAAAACTCAGACACCCAACCAGAAGCAAGAAACTGAAGGACTATTTGGAGTAAAATATGAATAAATTAAGCGATAGACTGCAAGTAATCGCTGGCAGAATTAATAAAGGAGAAACCATGGCCGATATAGGAACCGACCATGGTTTTTTGCCAATCTATCTTGTTGAAAACAGAATTTCGCCAAAGGCAATTATGGCTGATATCAGCAAGCCTTCTCTTGAAAAGGGAAAATCTAATGCGATGATGTTATTGAAGGATTTTAATGACGTCAATTTAATGGATTTTCGCGTAGGTGACGGACTTAAGGCTATAGGAAGAGGAGAAGTTGATGCTATTGTAATTGCAGGGATGGGCGGAAAACTTATTCGTGATATTTTGGCTAATGATTTTGAACATACATGCTCCTTTAAGAAATTTATATTTCAGCCGAGAATAGGGCAGGGACATTTGCGTAAGTGGCTTGCTGATAACGGATTTTGCATTATTAACGAAGACGTTGTTATCGAAGGTGATTATATACCTGAAATAATTACTGCTATATCACCTAATTATGCAGAAAAAGACAAGGACTTGATTACGGAATGCCCGAGCGATTTGACAGGGGATTCGATTAGATGGAAGATACCGCCTTGGATAGTTAAGGCAGGCGGACCTGTAGATATGTTTCTTGACAGAAATATAGCACTAGAGGAGTTTAAGCTAAATAACGTTAAAAAAGCTAAAGTGAGAAACAACATGCTTGAAGAAAGCATAATATCTGATATTGCTTACCTTAAGAATTTAAAGGAGGAGTTGTAATATGGAAATCAAATTCAATAAAACCAATACAACTGTATGCGTAGGAGATATTGCTGACATAATCGAAAAACAAGTACCGTCTCAGCTTCAGGAGGAGTGGGACAACAGCGGCCTTTTGATTGGTTTTGAAAACAAACCGGTATCTAAGATCCTCACTTGCCTTGAAATCGATAAGAAGGTATTAGACGAGGCTATAGCAATCGAAGCAGACATGATAATCACTCATCATCCTTTGATTTTTTCGGAAATCAAGGCGTTAAACGATCAGAATTATAAGTCGGGAATCATTCTTGAACTAATAAGAAGAGGAATTTCCGTGTATTCTTGCCATACACCTTTTGATAAAGTAAAGGGCGGTAACAATGATATTTTAATGAATAAGTTGGAACTGGGATCTGTTAAGAATCTGAGTGGACAGGATCTTGTATCTGCAGCTAAGATGATCGAAAGAAAAGATGAAGCAGATATCGGAAGAACAGCGGAACTTAAAAAACCTATTACATATAAGGATTTCCTGCTTCATGCGGCGGACAAACTCGATATGAGTATTCGTCAGCTTCACGCTGCAGGCGACCTTGATACTGAAATACAGAAGGTAGGGTGCTGCACCGGAGCAGGAGCCGATCTGGCAATGATGGCGGCAGGTTCGGGTTGCCAGCTGTTCATAACGGGAGATGTTAAATATCACGAGGCTCAGGATGTACTCCAGTCAGGTATGTGCATTCTCGACGCGGGACATTACGGAACTGAAAAATTCTTCGCAGAGGCTATGAAGGGGCTGCTTGATAAGAAGCTTGATGCAAAGGTTCAGGTTGTCGCTTCGGAAGTGGTTTTGGATCCGTTCGTAGTTTTATAATTCTCACAGTTCGAATCTCCAATCAATACAAAAACGAAAAAAGACACCTAGCAAGGTGTCTTTTTCCGTTTGGTGCGGATAAGAGGATTCGAACCTCCACGTCGTCAACCAACACACGGACCTGAACCGTGCGCGTCTGCCAATTCCGCCATATCCGCTCATCGGTGTCGCCTTAACCACGCGACTTTTTTATTATACTATATTTTAGGATTATTGCAAGCATAAATTTTCGTTTTTTAGAAAAAATTTATTTGGGTAAGACATAAGCCGGGTTCTGTATAAAACGATCATCTATCTCGACTCACCGTTACCGATAAGCTCTAGCCACCTACCTACCGGGCAGCGACGGGCCGCCGCCTTTTGCGCCCTATTTGGTGTTGCTCCGAATGGGGTTTACACGAGAAATATGTTACCATATCTCCCTGTGAGCTCTTACCTCACAATTTCAACCTTACCACGGCATTACCCGTTTCGGCGGAATGTTTCTGTTGCACTTTCCCTATAGTTACCTACGCCGGACGTTATCCGGCATTCTTGCCCTGTGGAGCCCGGACTTTCCTCATACATCCCGAAGATGCACGCGACCGTCTGTCTTACCCAAAAGATATGCTTTTTATAAACCTTAACTTTTATACCATAAAAAATGTTTTTTGTAAAGTTACTGTGTATTTCCTTGATAAAAGAGTTCAAAAATGTTTTAATTATTTTTAATGTTAAAAACGAATGTGTTTAAATTTGTATTAGATGGAGCAGTCAAATTGGTTAGAAGCAGAAAAAAATCTAAAATTAAATATGTAATATTAACAGTAGTTTTGTTGGCGATCGTTATTCCTGTAATTATTTCAGCTGCAAGGTACGAAGTGGATGAAGTGTTTCGTAACGATAAGCAGTTCAGAAAATATGTAGATCATTATTATGAAGTAAACAAGATAAACGACGTAGTAGATGTAGATAAAATAATTTACGAATACGGCGAACCCATCTCATTTGCGACTGTATATACCAAATGCAATAATGAAGTAGTAAAATCATATATGGAAGAGAAAGTACGTATTCTAAAGAGTAATTATGCATCTACTTATTCTGCAGATAGTGAACGTGTTAGAGCTTTATTAATAAGCACATCAGTATTCAACTCTGATAATGGCGCTATATCTCTGAGTGTACATGAAAGCAGCAGATTGGAAGCAGACGGGAAAATGGCATCAGGAAGCAACGAAATATATACGTACCATTTCTCAGCTAAAAATGGTGCTAAGCTTGTTCCTGAGCAGATGTTCATACCAGAATATAGAGAATACTGTTCTGATTATTTCATGGAATACTTCATGTCCAATTATAAACATGACGAGTTGTCTGATGGGTGGGAACAACATTTATCACCAACTGACGGAAACTTTAATAAATTTATAGTATCAGAAGACAATATTACATTTTTCTTTGAGGAAGGCGATATCCTTAAGGAGAACAACGGTCACGTAACAGTTGGCCTTACAGGAAAAGATTCAGAGAGAATTCTAAGAGACAAGGTCATAAAGAGATATATTGATCCGGATAAGCCTATGGTAGCACTTACATACGATGATGGTCCCGGGGGTGAGTCTGAGGACAGAATTTTAGATTGTCTTGAAAGAAACAATGCAGTAGCCACATTTTTCTACCAAGGCGTTTTCATAGAGGGTAGAGAGGATAAGATTGTAAGAGCTAAAGACCTTGGTTGTGAAATAGGAGGGCATACTTGGAATCATCCGTTGCTTACCGATCTTGAAACGAAGGATCTTAAAAAGCAATTTGACAGAACCAATGCAGCTATTTATGAAGCGTGTGGTGCTTATCCTACGGTGTTTAGACCAAGCTACGGCGAAACCAACAGCAAAATAAATAAACTGTCAAAACTTCCTGTTATCATGTGGTCTGTAGACACTATGGACTGGGAAAGCCGTAACGGTAAAAAAGTATTTAATGTAGTTAAAAAGACTAAAAACCTTGACGGTAAAATAATACTTATGCATTCCATCCACGATTCGACGGCAGATGCTACAGAGTTGATAATCCCTTGGCTGCAGGATAACGGATACCAAATTGTTACTGTATCCGAGCTAATAAAATATAAAACAGGAGCAGATCCGATACCCGGAAAAGAATACAGAACATATAAATAACACTTAAATTTACGCGCTGATAATTAATGCTGGTAATTTATTGACTTATATGGTATAGTTAAATAAATCTAATCGCCGTAAGAAATGGAGAGGACATATGCTTATAACAAGACGAAGTGATTATGCCATGAGAATATGCAGAGTTCTCAGAGACGGTAAAGTCCACAATGTGAGAGAAATCTGCGATAAAGAAGACATTCCTAAAGCATTTGCTTATAAAATACTCAGAGAGCTGGAAATGGCTGACCTTGTGAAATCAGAAAGAGGAAACCAGGGCGGATATTATCTCAATAGACCGCTGGAAGAACTTACTTTATATGATGTAGTAAGCATAACAGAAGGTGATCTTGCTATACTTCATTGCATGAAGGAAGACTGTGGTAGAAACTCATCTGATATGCCATGCAAAGTGCATAAGGAAATCGACAGAATACAAGCAATATTAATTGAAGAAATGAAAAAGAAAACAATAGCAGATATCATGGAATAGTGATATCTGCTATTTCTTTATTTTGATAATTTATCTATGGCTGATTGTATATCATCCGGCAGGGGAGCATTGAATGTAACTCGCTCCTTAGTCATAGGATGAGTGAAAGTAAGTGATGCTGCATGTAACGCTTGCCTTTCTATAAGATTTACATTTAAACCTTCATAGAGCCAGTCTCCCAACACAGGATGGCCTATGTGAGACATGTGTACTCGTATTTGGTGTGTTCTGCCGGTTTCTAATAACAGCTCCACAAGACTATAACCTTTATAACGATCAAGTACCTTATAGTGGGTCACCGATGGGGCACCGTCCTCCATAACACCTCGTCTCACGTGATCGGGATCAGGGCGGCCTATCGGAAGATCGATAGTTCCTTCGTCTGATTCAACAATGCCTTTAACGATAGCCTTGTATCTCTTTTCGACAGTGTTTTCCTTCATTTGCTTCGTATAATCGTTTTGTGTATATGAATTTTTAGCAACTACAAGAAGTCCGGAAGTGTCCATATCTAAACGATTTACAAATCTGATCTTAAACGGTTTACCTGTCTGTTCCATATAGTACATCAGCGCGTTAGCTACAGTCCCGCTCGGATGACCTTTAGTAGGATGTACTATTAATCCCGGCTGCTTGTTTATTATCATAAGATCGTCGTCCTCATAAACGATATTTAAAGGTATGTTTTGAGGCTCAAATCCACTCTTTTCATCAGGCAGAGTAATTATGATTTCGTCGCCTACAGAAGGTTTTTTCCATCCCGGTGTAGAAATACCGTTGACCATCACAAGCTTTTCTCTTTTGATTTTGTTTCTTAGTCTTGCAGAGAAATCGAAATGCTCACGCATTATTTCTCTAAGCTCAAGCCCTTCATCTTCGGTTGTAACTTTATGTATGAATTCTGTCATATTAATAATCCTTATTTAGTCTAAAGGAACTTGTTCTTTACTTTGCTCCAAAAGTCGTAATCTTTAAGTCTCAAAAGGTTAACCGAGGTTTCTGATAATGTTACCTTGATTTCAGCCACACCGGTATATATAGTCTCAATACCATCGTGTATGATGGCAATCCTATTCTCATAATGCTTTTCCGGAACAACTCCTAATGAAAGTTCTGCAGGAAGCAGCAGGCTCGATGTGAATGAACGGTAGGCCGTAGTATTCATAGGAGCAATAGGTGTTACCTGAAGCAGTTTTAGTCTTGGATCTACAATAGAGCCGCCAAGGGAATAATTATATGCAGTACTCCCTGCAGGAGTTGCTATAACAATACCGTCACCGCTGAATTTTTCAATTGGCATATCATCGATACTTATATACAGATGAACTGTATAAGAAGGTCTGCCTTGGATAATCACTTCATTAAGACCTATGTGATTATGAATTTGTCCATCATTAGTAGTTACTGTAGCTTTTACAGTATTGAGTTCCTGAATTGTGTAGCGTCCGTTTTCATAGTCTGTGATGAATCTGTCAAGATCCGCAGGTCTTACTTCCTGGAAAAATCCAAGATGACCGGTATTGATTCCGATAATAGGGCACTTAGGGAACTTGCAAGAGTGTACAGTTCTCAAAAATGCTCCGTCACCACCGATGCATATGATCAATTCTGCGTCTTCGGAAAATTCATTTGTGACAGTATAGCCTCTGTCTTTAAGTATTTTAATAAGAGAGGCTTTAGTATCTAGTGAAATATTTGTATTGTTTGTAAAAATGCTTATAAATTTCTTTTTCATTTTTTTCTCCGGTCGTATT
>JAUMXT010000150.1 GCA_030529015.1 Bacillota bacterium
TAAAAAAGTAGACAATGGGTTTTTACCATTGTCTACTTTGATTTTACACCTTCAAAGCTTACGCTTACAGGGTTTTATTGTACATGCAGTGTTATGGATTTTTTTAAATCGTAGGATTGATGTATCCCTTGGAAATGGCATAGATAGCCAATTTAGAAGTGCTTGTGAAGCCTGTTTTGGAAAGCAAGGTCGAAGTATACGACTTTATGGAGCTTTCGGAAAGGTTCAGTTCTTCTGCAATCTCTTTTCTGGTTTTCCCTTCGCATATCAGCATGAGAATATCCATTTCTCTATCTGTAAGATCGTGTATGTTCTTGGAAAATTCGTTTTTATTATCATTAGGATATGTGCTATAGCCGGAAAGGGTTCCTTTGACGAGCATTATCATTTCGGATAAGCTTATATTCTTATAGAGAAAACTGTCAACACCTGCATTTCTTGCACGTTCAATAAAAGTAACTTCAGGCATTCCTGTCATGAGAACTACTTTTATATCTGAATAAGTTTCCTTTATGAACTTAGCAGCATCAAGGCCGCTTGAGTTATTCTCGGTACATATGTCCATAAGAACAACATCTGGCTTTACCTGTCTACAGAGAGCCGGTGCTTCTTGTGCATCGCCTGTTTGAGAAACGACAGTGAAGTCTTCGTCAGCGTTAAACACCTCAACAAGAGACTCTCTTACGATTTTCTGGTCTTCAACTATCAATATTTTAATCATAAAATAACCCTTTTTCTTAGCTTTATGCATACTTTACTATAACATTTATAGCCTATTTAGTCCAATAATTATACACACAAGAGGGTATGAATTACCGATATTCTTTAGACATTAGTCAGTATTTGTGGGAGCGGCTGTGTAATATAATTTAAGTGCAATAAATAAGTAATTTTAATATAAAGAAAGTGAGGAGACGCGAAATGAAAAAACTGTTAGTAGTTTTACTTGCAATGATCATGGTATTCAGCTTCGCTGCATGTGGCGGTGGCGGTGGTGAAGAATCTGCCGGAGATCCTAACGTAATATCTGTAGAAAACTATGAAGCCGAAATCGTAGGCTGGGAAATCGTTAAGGATTCCGATGACAAGGATGCGATCGCAGTTACATTTAATTGGACCAATAACGGCGAAGATTCACAGAGCTTTAACTGGGCTTTCTCCTTCTATTTTTATCAGAATGGTATAGAGCTTGATTATGCTGTAGTATGGGTAAGCGAAGACTCATATGACACAATAGACGAAGGATTAAGCACTAACATCCAGCCGGGAGAATCTCTGGAAGTTATAGCTACATATGAACTGCAGGATCTCGAAACACCTGTTGATATCGAAATCGGTGATCTGTATCAGGAAAATGTAGTAACAAAGACTATCGATATTGCTGAATAAATGATTGATAGAGTTTTACTTTAATATTATAATTAAGACTGCCGAAGAGTATCGGCAGTCTTTTTTAGTCAGGAGGCAATTATGAAAATATTATTATTAAACGGAAGCCCCAGACAGGGCAATACTTACGCAGCCCTCGAAGCTCTTAAAAAGGGTATAAAAAATATTAAGGGGGCAGAAATCGGTGAAATAGCAGCAACTGACGTTGATGTATCACCTTGTGTTGCTTGTGATACTTGCGCAGAAACGGGGAAATGCATATTTGACGATGATACCAATGAAGTTGTTGAAGCAGTTATGGATGCTGAAATGATCGTATTCGCAACACCTGTATATTGGTGGGGCATTACAGCGCAGCTTAAGCTGATTATCGATAAGCTGTACAGCAAATCTGCCGCACTTAAGGAATGCAGCAAGAAGGTGGGCATCATTGCTATCGGTGAAGCTGAGCAGGACGATCCGCAGTACGGACTTATAGCTAAGCAGTTTGATTGTATCTGCGAACACTTAGGCTGGGATATATTGTTCTGCAACACATATACGGCAGGAGCAGCAGATGACCTGGCAGGAAACGAAGCTGCAATATCTGAAATTGAAGGCCTGTGGAAAACAATATAGAGAAGAGAATAGTATCGGGTAACAAAGGCAAATCTCCTTTCATAGTATGAATCATACTAAAAGAAAGGAGATTTTTGATTTGAATCATAACTGCGGACATCAGTGCGCCGAATGCATGAGGATAGCAATGACTTATGTACCGATGCAGCGCTGGGAAAAAATATATGATTTTGACAAGGGCCTTAAAGCAGGAACTATATTCCCATGTCTTCATCTCCCATTTGTAGGAGGATATAAAAAATGAACCGAGACAGAATTGCAACCCTTAGGAAGGTGCAGGAACTGAATTTTACAATGATAGAGCTGGCACTTTTTCTTAACACGCACCCTTGTGACGAGGAGGCGCTTGCCCTTTACAATAAAGTAAAGACGATGCACGCAAGTGCAAAGGCCAAGTACGAAGAATGCTACGGCCCGCTCACTTACGAGGGGGTAAATACGGAAAAAGACGGATGGTCTTGGGTGAAAGGTCCATGGCCTTGGGAAGGAGAGTGTTAGTATGTGGACGTATGAAAAGAAGCTGGAATATCCGGTAAATATCAAAAATCCGAATCCTGCCATGGCTAAATTCATCATTACTCAGGTTGGAGGCCCTGACGGTGAGCTTGCTGCTTCGCAGCGTTATTTATCACAGAGATATTCAATGCCGTATGATGAGGGCAAGGCTATTTTAACTGATGTCGGAACTGAAGAACTCTCGCATTTAGAGATGGTGAGTGCCATCGTTCATCAGCTGACAAGGAACATGACTATAGATCAGATCAAAGCAGCCGGTATGGAAGCATACTTCGTAGATCATACAGCAGGTATATATCCACAGGCAGCTGCAGGATTCCCATTTGATGCTAAGGCGTTCCAGTCAAAGGGCGATGCCATAACCGACCTTGTTGAAGATATGGCTGCAGAACAGAAAGCCAGAACAACTTATGATAACATCTTGAGAATGGTGGATGATCCTGATGTGATCGATCCGATCAGGTATTTGAGACAGCGAGAAATCAACCACTTCCAGAGATTCGGTGAAACACTTCGGATCGTACAGGATAACCTTGATAGCAGGAATTACTACGCGATCAATCCGGAGTTTGATTAATAAACAATAAAAGCAGATGAGGGTATCCGATACGGATACCCTTAAATTGTTTTAGAGGTCTATTTATGATATAATATAAAATTGTGTGTGATTAAATTTAATGTAAAGGAGGCAGCTGAAGTGCAGGCTTT
>JAUMXT010000035.1 GCA_030529015.1 Bacillota bacterium
GGTATTTATATCACAGGCGCTGCTACTCAGTGGCTGAGAGACGGAATTAAGATAATAGATAATGCTGCACAGACAGAGAAGATGGCATACGATGCCAAGAGCAACGGAGGCGTATATTTCGTTCCGGCATTCTCAGGTCTTGCTGCACCTCACTGGGATTCATATGCCAGAGGTACTATGGTAGGTATCACAGGAGGAACAACAAGAGAACATATAGTAAGAGCAACTCTCGAGTCCACAGCTTATCAGGTTAAGGACAATCTGGATGTAATGAATATGGATGCCAGCATGCCGATCACTATTTTAAGAGCAGACGGCGGTGCGACAGCCAACAATTTCCTGATGCAGTTCCAGTCAGACCTTATCGGCATCCCTGTAGACGTTCCTGTTATCAAGGACACTACAGCACTGGGAGCAGCACAGCTGGCAGCACTTGGAGCAGGAGAATTCGACTCCATCGAACAGCTGGAAGGTAACTGGAAGCTGGCTAAGAGATATGAGCCTAAGATGAGTGTTGACGAAAGAGAAACTCTGCTTTATAACTGGCACAGAGCTGTAGAAAGAGCTAAGAACTGGTCAGAAGAATAAGAACGATAAATCGGTACAAAACGATAAAATATAACTTTTTATGAATTGAAAGGAAGTATAAAAAATGAGCGCACCTAAATTATTCAGCCCGGGCCCAATCATGGTAAAGGAAAACGTTAGAGCTGCACTGGCACACTATGACATCTGCCACAGAGGAGCAGAATTCGAAGAACTGTTTGCCAGAGCTACTGCTAAGATCAACAAACTGTTCAAGGCAGATGATTCATACAGATCAGTAATCATCTCAGGTTCAGGCACATCTTCAAATGAAACAGTTCTTTCCTCCATCTTCAATGAAGGAGAAAAGGTAATGCTGATCAGAAACGGCGTATTCGGCGAAAGACTTCTTGAAATCATCCAGAAGTACGAAATTCCGCTGGTTGATTGTGAATTCCCATGGGGTGAATATCCATCAGTAGAAAAAATCGAAGAAATGCTGGCAGCAAACCCTGAAGTTAAGACTGTTGCAATGGTATTCCATGAAACATCAACAGGTATGGTAAACCCTGTTAAGGCTGTTGGTGAAATCGCCAAGAAATATAACAAGTGGTTCTTCGTTGACTGCGTGTCAGCAGCAGCAGGCGAACTGATCGACGTTGTTGACATGAACATCACATTCGCTACATCAGTAGGCGGCAAGTGCCTGGGCGCTTACCCTGGATCAGCTTACATTTGCGGTAAGAGAGAAGCTTATGAAACTCTGACTCCTGCAATGGGCAAGAACGTTTATCTGAACCTGGCTAAGCACTATGCAGCTGCAGAAAAGAACAATCAGACTCCTAACACTCCTAACGTTAACCTGTTCTGGGCACTGGACGTTGCACTTGACAACGCTCTGGCAGACGGCGGAGTTGAAGCAAGAGTTGCCAGATATAAGGAATGTGCAGGCATCCTGAGAAAGGGCATGCAGGACATGGGTCTTAAGCTGCTCCTCGATGATGAAAGCAGAATGGCAAGCACAGTAACATCAGTATTCCTGCCTGAAGGAAAAGATCTGAAGGCTTTCCTGGTAGAAATGGAAGACAAGGGATATGTTGTATATAGCGGTAAGGGCAAGTATGAAGAAATGGGAATGTTCCAGGTAGCTAACATGGGTGAAATTTACCCTGAAGACTGCTACGAATTCCTCGAAGTACTGAAGAGCTGTATCGCATAATTATTCGCTATGAGAATACATTGATCATAGATACTCCCCTCGAAAGAGTCCCTGCACATTCGGTGCAAGGACTCTTTTATCTTTTTGATATTTTTTTATGGAAGTGGGAAAAACTCTGCCTTTCTCTGTCGGAACTGACAATAGTATTTAAATCCGATTTCTTTAGCCAGTTCCACGGCATCGTTGAAATGATATCGATAATATTTAGGATCGTGAGCGTCTGAACCGAAGGTCAATATTTCTCCGCCCAGCTCATGATATCTTTTGAGAATGGACTCTCTCGGCAGCCAGATACCTGTGCCGTACTTGAAGCTTGAAGTGTTGATTTCAAGACCCTTGCCCTTTGAAACAAGAACTTTTAAAACCTCATCTATAACGTCCTCAAACGGACTATAGTCGTATATTTTGCCGATGTATCTGTCGAGTATACTGAAGTGTCCTATGATGTCGTAATCTTCATATTCGCTGAGGCATTCATACATGTAAGTATAAAAATCCTCAAGCATTGCAGGTCCGTCCACATCTGTAAAATCGTACGTATAAAGGTCATCGCCGCGATGGCAGTGGAAGGACCCGATTATTATATCGTACGGATAGGCAGATACTTCTTTCTTGATTTCATCAAATTTACCATGCATTATGCCAACTTCCAGACCTGCCAGAATCTCCATCTTGCCTTCGTATTTCTTCTGAATTTCCGGAAGAGCCTTAAGGTATCCGTCAAAGTCGATTATGAATGGGAATTCCGGATCGGGATAGCCGGGATCGTAATGGTCGGTGATAGCCAAGGTTTTCAAGCCTCCGGCAAGTGCGCCCTCCATCATATCGTCCATAGATACATAGCAATCGTCGGAGAAGCCTGTGTGAGTATGAAAATCACAGTTCAATATGCATTTGTCGTTTGAGTTTAAAGTCATTTAAGTCAGTGCCTTTCAGTTTACATTTTCTTATAAGTTTTGACATAAGGAAGCTCGAACCAGAAGGTAGTTCCTTTGTTAACGGTGCTGTCTACACCGAAATCTGTTTTATGGAGCGTAAGTATTTCCTTAACGATGGAAAGTCCAAGGCCTGAGCCCTCTGCGGGACGGGCCATATTTGAGCTGGCTCTGTAATATCTTTCCCATACGTGATCAAGTTCATCTGATGCTATGCCGACTCCGTGGTCTTCTATCCTGCAAAGCACAGCTTTACCGCGTCTTTTCAGTGTAACGTTTACAGTTTTATCTTTGCCGGCGAACTTGATGGCATTGGTGAAAAGGTTTGATATTACTTGCTTTATCTTCTCTTCGTCCCCATTAACGATGAAGTTGACCTTGCAGTTGAAGTTGAACTTATAGCCCTCTTCGATCTCCATTATTTTATATGTGTTGATGATGCTTTCTGCGGCATGAGTGAGATTAAAATCACTGCGCTGAAGGGTCATCTTACCTGACTGCATTCTGGAAATCGACAGCAAATCGCCAACCAGTGAGTTCAGTCTGTCACTCTCTTCTATGATAACATTGAGGTGCTGCTCTCTTTTTTCAGGATTGTTTCCTGAAAGATCACGCACCATTTCCGCATAGGACTTTATCATGGTGAGCGGAGTTCTCAGATCGTGAGATACGTTGGCAATCAAGTCCTTTTGAAGCATGTCCGACTTTTCGAGGTCTATGGAAGCCTGCGTCAATGTGTCGGCCAGGTTGTTGATTTCCGTATAATGACCGCCTCTGAATATGATGCCGTATTCCCCGTTACCGAGCCTTTCGGCAGACCTGGTTATCGTACGGATAGGTCTGGTGATTCTGATAGAAAGATAAAACGACATCAAGCATGCTACCAGCAGCGATATAAACGTTACATATACCAGCTGGTTCGTCAGTATATCGATAGTCGATGAAAGCGGCCAAAGCGGTGAAAATATATAGATCAGCAACGGCGCTTTATCTTTAGCGGTAAGAACAGCTCCGTAAGCGAGTACATCCTTTGACTCGTCAGGACTCTTTATCCTAAGGTATGCAGAGTCGCCGTTTCGATTAAGCATAGCGTTATTTACAGCCTCGATTTGATCGGTATAATACTGGGCACTGGTCGCATCTCCCGAAGGCTTAAAGTACGTAGTTTTACCATCGTAAGATACTACGTAGATGAACATATCGTTGGAATTTGATATGGATTCTACGGTCTTCAGGAAATTGTCGCTGTTTTTCTGCCGATATTCTATCGCTATGTTCTTAGCTACTCGCTGAGTCTGCTCATCCTTCATAACATCATAAAAATTGTTAAGAAATATTACCTGCAGTACCCAGAGAAGGATCATAAGAAATCCGGCGAAGAGGATAAAGTACAGCCACGTTTTAAATTTTATACTCCTGTAATCTATCCTAAGCTTCAAACTTGTACCCAACCCCTCTTAATGTAACGATATAGTCTCTGTATTTACCTAAATTGTTTCTCAGGTTCTTTATATGTGTGTCGATGGTTCTGTCGTCTCCGAAGAAGTCGTAGCCCCATATGTCAGAAAGCAGTTTGTCTCTGGAAAGGGCAATGTTTTTGTTTTCGACAAGGTAAAAGAGCAAGTCGTATTCCTTAGGAGTAAGGTCTACCTTTTCTCCGTCTACGGACACTGTTCTTGCCGGTATGTTTATTTCAAGGCCTTCGAATGTCATAACCCTTTCGACAGGTCTTTCTGCCGCGTTGTTTCTTGCCAAAACAGCGCCTATTCTCGCCATCAGTTCTTTAGGACTGAAAGGCTTAACAACGTAATCGTCTATGCCCAGCTCAAAGCCGAAGAGTTTATCGTATTCTTCGCTTCTGGCACTCAGCATTATGATAGGGATATCCTTGATTTTTTTGATTTCTTTACATGCGGAGAATCCGTCTAGTTTAGGCATCATGATGTCCATGATGATAAGGTCGTAATCGTTGAGTTTGCAAAGGCCCACGGCAGTCATGCCGTCGGCGGCTTCGGTCACTTCGTGGCCGTTGAATTCTGAGTATTCTCTAATGACTTCTCTGATTTTCTGTTCGTCGTCTGCGATCAATATCTTAGCCATGTTTCCCCTCCTTTTTTATATATTAAAGATTATAATTTCAATGTGTATTGTTTGTGAACGTTATGTAATGATTATACCATAATGAATTATACTCCACAATCTGTTGGCTGGGCTCGGTTTTTATGATATAATATCAAATAAGTATGGCTTGGAGGTCCTTTATGTATAAGATCGGGGATAAAATAGTATACCCAATGCACGGAGCAGGGACTATAGAGAAGATTGAAACCAGAGAAATCCTGGGAGAAGAGAAGGAATATTATATCCTTAATATTTCCTGCGGTGGAATGGGTTTGATGCTGCCTGTAGATAATTGCGACAAGATAGGAGTTCGTCCTGTAATATCTGCAGACGAGCTTAGTGCGGTCTTTTGCAGACTGAGCGACGAATCTACTGCTATGGCAGAAAACTGGAACAAGAGGCAGCGAGAAAATATGGAAAAGCTTAAGACAGGCGACATATTGACCGTTTGCGAAATCGTAAGAAATCTTACGAGAATGGACCGTGAAAGAAAGCTTTCGGCAGGCGAGAAGAAAATGCTCACCAATGCAAGGCGCATCCTTGTAAGTGAGGTTATGCTTGTAAACTCCATAAGCGAAGTAGAAGCTCTGACGCTTATAGAAAAAGCGATCTGATTTTCGAGGCATACTAAAATTTTTGGGAAAGGAGGATAAGAACGTGCTGACAAAGCTGGTAAGAGCTGCTCTTACTATAGCGGGTGGAATAGTAGGATACGGTGTTTTTTTATTGCTGGGTTATTTTATAAAACTGACAGGCCACGGTGACCCAATTGAATTTACGGCAATAGAAGAAGTATGTATGGCCGCATTTTTCGTAATTATTTTTGGATTAATATTTTTCAGACTTACACCGGCCCTTAAAAACCAAAGTAAAAAAGTAGCAAATGATATCGAAACCGATTTACAGAAGCTGTCTGCCAACGATCTGGTTCTGGGAACTATTGGTCTTATCGCGGGGCTCATTATCGCATTCCTGATAAGCCAAATATATGTTGGTATCAAGATTCCGTACCTCGATGTACTTCTTAATATTTTTACGTACATCCTGTTAGGATATATAGGAATTGTAATAGCAACCAGAAAAGGCAAGGACATAAGAAATTCATGGCTTATGTCGAAGAAGATATCTTCTGTAGGTGGCAAAGGAAACAAATTTAAAGTCGATGCCACACCTAAAATATTTGATACCAGCGTTATCATCGACGGAAGAATAGCAGACATCATGAAGACAGGATTTCTGGAAGGTCCTATCGTGATACCGGAGTTTGTCTTGGTAGAACTTAGACATATCGCAGACTCATCGGATGCTCTTAAAAGAAACAGAGGCAGAAGAGGACTTGATATTCTTAACAAGATACAGACCGATTACGGTGTAGATATATATAACACCGTTGCGGACAAGGCTCTTGAGGATATACCTGAAGTCGATGCTAAGCTTCTCAAGCTGGCGCAGATGATGAACGGTAAGGTCGTTACCAACGACTTTAACTTGAATAAGGTGGCTTCCATAAAGGGAGTAGAAGTGCTCAACATCAACGAGCTGGCTAACACTGTCAAGCCTGTAGTGCTTCCGGGAGAAGAGATGATCCTGGCTCTCGTTAAAGAGGGTAAGGAAAACAATCAGGCTGTAGCGTATCTTGATGACGGAACTATGATCGTAGTCGAAGACGGGAAGAAGTTCATAGGTCAGACTATCAAGGTGACAGTAACCAGCGTGCTGCAGACAGCGGCAGGCAAGATGATATTTGCCAAGCCATCAGGCTTGCGATAAAGGAAACATTAAATGTTTAACGACAAAAAAACAGCAGTGATAATAGCTGCAGCAGGCAAGGGCCGCCGTATGGGCGGCCCTGTGCCGAAGCAGTTTCTCGATTTGGGAGGCAAACCTGTCATAGCAGTGACACTCAAGGCATTTGAAACCTTAGATGAAATCGATGATATCTATATAGTTACGGGAAGTGACTACGAAGGCTTATGCAGAAATATCGCTGAAGAAAACGGAATAAAGAAGCTTAACGGCATAGCCGAAGGCGGTGCCGAAAGACAGGACTCGGTATATAGTGCCTTGAAGTTTGTAAAGGAATGCTGCCCGGATACGGAATATGTGCTCATTCATGACGGGGCAAGACCTTTTGTAAGCAGAGAAACCATATTGAGTGTGCTGGAGCATACGGATTCACATGGTGCGGCAGCAGCATGTGTTCCTATGAAGGACAGCTTAAGAAAGGCCTCTGCCGAAGGCAGCTTTGCAGTAGAACGAAGCGAATACTTTGCAGTACAGACACCGCAGGGATTTAGACTGAGTGAGCTTTTGGATGCCTATAAGAAGGCATATGATGATGGATATTACGGTACTGATGATGCTTCTGTTGCCGAAAGGGCGGGCATCAAGGTTAGTATCGCGGCAGGGGATTATGCCAATATCAAGATAACCACCAGAGAGGACATTCCTATGGAATACAGAGTGGGGACAGGCTTCGATGTCCATAAATTCGAAGAGGGAAGAAAATTGATTCTGGGCGGAGTAGACATTCCTTATGAAAAGGGACTTGCGGGACACTCCGATGCAGATGTGCTTGTGCATGCGCTTATGGATGCTCTTTTGGGGGCGGCAGCTCTGGGGGACATAGGCAGGCATTTTCCTGATACGGATCAGAAATACAAAGGTATATCAAGCCTTAAGCTGCTTGAACATGTTGGCGGGCTTTTGGCAGACGAAGGATATACTATCGGCAATATAGATGTGACAGTTATAGCACAGGCGCCGAAGATCGCACCGCATATTGAAGAGATGCGAGATAATATAACAGAGATATTAAAGCTCGATAAGAGCAGAATAAATATAAAAGGGACAACTACCGAAAAGCTTGGATTTACAGGTCGTAAGGAAGGCATAGCTGCTGAAGCGGCGTGCACTATCTACAGGTAATTGTCAAAACATACTATTCGAGGAGACAAACTAATGAAATTATCAAAGATGCATTTAAAGACATTAAGAGAAGTACCAAACGAAGCGGAAATCCCAAGCCATATCCTGCTTTTGAGAACAGGTATGATCAGAAAGCTGGTATCCGGTGTATATGGTTTCATGCCTCTTGGCTGGAGATCTGTCAGAAAGATCGAAGACATCATCAGACAGGAAATGGATGCTGCAGGCGGACAGGAAATCCATATGTCAGCAGTACAGCCGGCTGAACTTTGGGAAGAATCAGGCAGATGGTTTGCGTACGGCCCTGAACTTTGGAGACTTAAGGATAGAAACGGCAGAGAATTCTGCCTTGGACCTACACATGAAGAAATATTCACCGATATCGTTAGAAACGATGTAGCGTCTCACAGACAGCTTCCTCTGAACCTTTATCAGATCCAGACTAAGTACAGAGACGAAGCTCGTCCAAGATTCGGACTGATGAGATCAAGAGAATTCATCATGAAGGATGCTTATTCATTCGATAAGGATGAAGCAGGTCTCGACCAGAGCTATCAGGAAATGTACGATGCATACGATAAGATATTCACAAGATGCGGACTCACATTCAGACCTGTAGAAGCAGACTCAGGCGCTATCGGCGGAAGTAACTCACACGAATTTACTGCACTTTCGGAAGTAGGCGAATCAGAAATCGCATATTGTGAAAGCTGTTCTATGGCAGCAACTACAGAAAGAGCTGAATGCGTTGATGCTCCTGCTCAGAATGATGTTGAAATGCTGGCTTTGGAGGATGTTCATACTCCCGGAACTAAGACAATAGAAGAGGTTGCAGGCTTCCTCGGTCTGGATGAATCACAGACTATGAAGGCTCTGCTCTTCGTAACATATGACGAAGAAGGTAAGGAAAACGGTTACGTTGCTGCGTTCGTAAGAGGCGACAGAGAACTGAACATGACTAAGCTTGTGAACGCTCTTGACATTCCTGAACATTCAATCGAATTCGCAGATGAAGAGAAGATGGCAGAAGCTTGCGGATGTGTTGGCGGATTTACAGGTCCTGTAGGACTGCATGACTGCAAGATCGTTGTAGATAGCGAACTGGTTGGTCTTAAGAACCTGGTTGCAGGTGCCAACAAAGAAAATTATCACACTAAGAATGTGAACTATGGCAGAGATTACGAAGGCGACATCGTTGTAGACCTGAAGGTTCTTCAGGAAGGCGATGCATGTCCTGTATGCGGAGCTCCTGTTAAGCATGCTCGCGGTATCGAAGTTGGACAGGTATTTAAGCTGGGAACTAAATACAGTGATTCAATGGGTGCTTACTATAAAGACGAAAACATGAAGGATCAGCTGATCGTTATGGGTTGCTACGGTATCGGTGTTACAAGAACTCTGGCAGCTGTAGTCGAACAGCACCACGATGAAAACGGTATCATTTGGCCAATGTCAGTAGCACCTTACCACGTGATCATTACAGTAATGAAGCCTGATGATGAAGTGCAGGCTGAAGTTGCTGACAAGATTTATACAGATCTGATGAAGGCAGGCGCTGAAGTTATGCTGGATGACAGAAAAGAACGTCCCGGCGTAAAGTTCAAGGATGCGGACCTTCTCGGTATTCCTATCAGAATCACAGTTGGAAGAGGCGCTGCAGATGGCATTGTTGAATATAAGATGAGACGTGATGCAGACAAGATCGAGATTTCTGTAGAAGATGCTATCACAAAAGCAGTGACAACAATAAACGAAGAAAAATAATGAATTTTATTTCTTTGATGGAACTCATCGGCACCGTAGCTTTCGCAGTCTCCGGTGCCCTTGTTGCGATAGAGAAAAAACTTGATATTTACGGTGTGATTTTTTTGGCTATAATCACTGCAGTAGGCGGAGGGATAATAAGGGATATAATAATCAACCTGCCTCTCCCGATTGCTTTAACCGATCCTATATATGTGATTGTTTGTATAGTAACAGCCGTTATAGTTATGTTTTTCTATAAATGGGTTAAGAAAATAAACGGGCTTGTGGTGGTATTTGACGCTGTCGGTCTTGCGGCATTTACGGCCATAGGAGCAAAAGCTGCACTGAGCAATGATGTATATACTACATTCGTTGTTATAACATTGGCATTGCTGACAGGAACAGGCGGAGGTGTACTGCGTGATTTGTTTGCCAGGGAGATTCCGTTTGTTTTCAGAAAAGAAGTTTATGCCACAGCCTGTATTGTCGGAGCCGTATCGTTTTTGCTGACATATCCATATGTCGGAGTAGAAATGGCAATGTATATATGTTTTGGAGTGACGCTTATAATAAGGCTGGTTTGCATAAAACAAGACTGGCATCTGGCTACGGTAAAAATTGATGAAGCAAACAGAAAAGAAAAAACTGAATAGTTGTGTTAGTTTGTTTTGGGAGTTCTTTAAAATAGGCCTGTTTACTATTGGAGGCGGAATGGCTATGATCCCTCAGCTTCAGCATATAGTCGTGGATGAAAAAGGCTGGCTTAAAGAAGATGAGATGATCGACTGTATAGCTATAAGTCAGGCTCTTCCGGGTATAATTGCCATAAATGCAGCAACTTATATAGGAATGAAGCTGCGTGGTATCAAGGGCGCTTTAGCAGGGACTTTTGGCGTTGTGTTGCCTTCTTTTGTCATAATTATTGTCGTTGTGACAGTGCTTGATTCTATTGGCGATAACACTTATGTGCAAGGTGCTTTTACCGGTATTAAAGCTGCGGTTTGTGGCCTGATCCTTGTTACTGTTGTAAGGATGGGAAAGAAGATATTGAGGTCTGTTTTCGCCTGGGTGTTGGCGACAGGTGCGTTTGTTACAATTATCGTGTTTGGCATAAATGCCATTTGGGCGATTTTAGTCGGTGCCGTAGCGGGAATCGTGTATAATACGATAAAGCTTAAAAAGAAGCATGCGCCGGAAGGCGAGGAAGAGTGCGCTTTGCATGATGCGCCGGAGGCGAAGGAGGTGGACGAATGATATTCGTATACCTTTTTACCATGTTTTTTAGGATAGGCTTGTTCGGATTTGGCGGCGGAATGGCTATGCTGCCGCTGATATTCCAAAGCGTCCAGGAATTTGGCGTTATGACGGCAGAGGAGTTCTCGAACCTGGTGGCGTTATCGCAGGTGACGCCGGGACCGATGGCAGTGAATGCGGCGACTTATGTGGGCTTTAATTACGCGGGATTTCCGGGTGCGCTGGCGGCGACCCTCGGCGTGTGTATTCCGGCTTTTGTGCTCATGGCAATCGTCTATAAATTTATAAAACGATTCAATGACAGCAGGATCGTTCAGGGAATAATGTCCGGAATAAGGCCGGTGACAGTAGCGCTTATCGGTGCAGCGGTGGTTTTCGTAAGTGAGACAGTACTGGTTGCAGGACCTCTGATTTCAGAAAAGCTGTTGTCTGGGGGACTTGAGTATTTTAATATTATACCGATATGCATTTTTGTTGTTACGATCGTGATAGTGACGAAATTTAAGATTCAGCCCATAAGAATCATGATTTTGATGGGAATAGTAGGAGCTTTATTATGTGGATAGGCGGAGTAAGAACTATAGTATTAGATGAGAACAATCGCATGTTGCTGGTGAAACAGCATCATGACGATAAGGATATATGGATGGTGCCAGGTGGCGGTATCGAAGAAGGCGAAAGTGCTGTGCAGGCAGCTGCTCGTGAGGTCAAGGAGGAAACAGGTCTTGATGTCAAGGTTGGCAGACTCGTATGGCATGTGGAAGAAGTGTCGGACAGAGGACAGAGATTTGTGGACTTTTTCCTTGCAGATGTTGTAGGCGGCACTCTTGAGCTGGGTGAGGACCCTGAATTCGACGAGGCAGGTCAGGTGCTGAGAGAAGTTAAATTCCTGACGCGAGAAGAAATAAAAGAGATAAAGTATCTGTATCCGGAATATTTAAGAGAAGAATTCTGGGCAGTGCACGAAGCAGGCTATATGGGCTATAATGCCTTTAAAATAAGAGCTTAATAAGGAGGAACTTATAATGAAATACGTAATCTTTGAAATGGAAAACGGCGATAAGATGAAGGGTGAACTTTATCCTGAAATCGCACCACAGACAGTAGAAAATTTTGAAAAGCTGGTAAATGATGGCTTTTATGATGGACTTATCTTCCATAGAGTAATTCCGGGATTCATGATCCAGGGTGGATGTCCTAAGGGAAACGGAACAGGTGGTCCGGGCTGGAATATCAAGGGTGAATTCTCAATGAACGGATTCAAAAACGACCTGAAGCACTCAAGGGGCGTTCTCTCAATGGCTAGATCAATGATGCCTGACTCAGCAGGCTCACAGTTCTTCATCATGGTTGCAGATGCACCTCACCTCGATGGTCAGTATGCGTCATTCGGTAAGATCATCGAAGGTATGGAAACTGCAGATGCTATCGTTATGACTAAGAGAGACATGATGGATAAGCCTAAGACACCACAGAGAATGAAGAAGGTTACTATCGTAGAAGAATAATTCGCATATGGGGGCCGTATACGAGGTATATGAGATTTGAGAGATGTGAGGCGGAGCGTTTAACGCTCCGTTTTTTTATTTTGAATGGCTTAGATGTGATTAGGGGTGGTTGATGTGGTGGTGTCGCGAGGATTGATGCGGTGGTTTCAGCCAAAAGACTGGTTTGGTGCTTGTAGTGGCTGAAAAAATAAGTGCGTGAGCATGAACTTTATAAGCTTTGCTTGGATTTTATGATTTTCTTCAGCCAATCCCCTTACTTTGCTTTCGATAGGCTGAAAACAAAACGCACTAGAGTGGTAGGCGAGACCTAAAATGAAAATATTTCAGCCAACATGTTTAGAAAATTCCGCGTTTGGCTGAAACGCGGCTGACCAACTCATGAAACGCGGCAACAACCCACCAAAATGACCTTGCTAACGAGCAAGAAATGGAATAAAATGGAAAACGATAACAAGTCACAACAAGACAAAAAATCAAATAAAGGGGAACAGGGAAATGATAAGCAACAAAAGCATAAGCATGGAAATAGCTTTTTATGAAGATCTAAAAAAATGGTATAAAAAGCGCGGTAGAAATTATCCCGAAGGGGAAATCTGCTTTAAGTATGAGCATGGTAAACACAGGCCATATCTAAAAAAGCATAACGAAAGAAAGTATCTAAATGCCCAAGAGA
The DNA here is from genome assembly GCA_030529015.1 of Bacillota bacterium. Lineage (GTDB taxonomy): Bacteria > Bacillota > Clostridia > Peptostreptococcales > Anaerovoracaceae > Lentihominibacter. The sequence goes on from JAUMXT010000035.1 coordinate 12,910, forward strand.
AGACTCTCATATCCAGATTGATTAGCAAAAAAATAGAATTACAGAAACTCGAGTGTATAGACAACAATATTAGACTTCTCGATGCAATTCAGACAGAGTACAAAGGCGCTGAATGGATTTTTGGAAATAATATTGAACTTCACATGGAGGAAACGATTGGCAGAGGGTTTAAAGTTGAGGATTACTTATTAGAGAGAAATAAAGCAGCAAACAAATCGGCAGATTTTCGCAAGGGTGAAAAAATACATACGACAACACGTGACTTAAAGGTGCGCTCTAAAGCCGAATTGGTAATAGCAACTTTCCTTGACATGAAAGGCGTCAAATATATTTATGAGCAGCCGCTGAAATTGGCCTACAGAACAGTTGCACCGGATTTTACGATTATCAGAAAGTCAGATGGTAAAAAAATAGTATGGGAACACTTTGGGGCAATGGAAAAACCCGGTTATTTTGATGATACCATGGATAAGCTTCATGATTATCATTATTCAGGGTGGTTGCCTTATGATAATTTTGTAGCGACATTCGGTGAAAAGGATTCACCGATGGATATGACGGAGCTCGAAGTTATCTATCACATCATGCTCAAATAAATTGTGAACTGACATCATAATATCTATCTATTAATGCAGAAAAATGGTATACTATAATGTACTATTCGTATAAATTCGGGA
>JAUMXT010000036.1 GCA_030529015.1 Bacillota bacterium
AGTCGGGGCCGCACTTGCTCTCGTCCCAATCTACAGGAACGTTACATAATGATGCAAGTCTGCCGAATCTGGCAAGCTCTTTAGTGATAGCGGCGTGGACTTTTATTATTGCCCAGGTCGAATCGTTATAGGCCTTGATCCATTTTTCGGAAGGCTCGAAACTCTTCTTGTTGCTGTCTGTGATATCTTCGGCATAAGGCAAGAAAAATACTATTATAGCGCGGGCCGGGTTATATATTTTTCTTGGCAGCTTACATAAATCGTTGTCATAGAACATGTCGAATATAGGTTCAGAAGTATTGGCAAAGCCGATGAGAGGCTCGCCAAAGCGCGTCTCTTTGCCGCATTCGTTTTCATATATACGCACACCCTCCTTGACAGCGTCAAGAAGCCTAGCTTTAAGGTCTATCCCTATCAGATTGATCCCCATTAGATTCTCCTTTCTGCGGCATCATATCCGGTATCTGGGATATGATGAAAGCTGAGAACATTATTACGCAGCCGAGAAGTTCTCGGCCGGTCATGGTTTCGTGAAGGAAAAGTGCACCGCAAACTGCAGCAAATACCGACTCAAGGCTCATGATGATAGCTGCTACGGCAGCAGAAGTGTATTTCTGGCCGACAACCTGTAAGGTAAATGCGATACTTACTTCCAGGAAAGCAACGTACAGTATAGGTCCTGCACATGCGATGATGTCTTCTAATACTATGGTTTCTGTCAACAGTGCCGCAGGAATAGAAAGAGCTCCTGCGATAAAGAACTGCATGAATGAAAGCTTCAGTACATCTACACGTTCAGCATAATGGTCGATGAGCAGTATCTGGAAAGAATACGCTACAGCGCAGCCCATAACGTAAGCATCTCCCTTAGCGATCGTGAATCCTTCCGTAATGCAAAGCAGCCATACGCCGACCATAGCTATAGCAATGCCCAGCCAAGTGGTACGGGCGATTTTTTGTCTTAAGAACAGCATGAAAATCGGCACGATAACGATATCAAGGCTTGTGATGAAGCCGGCCTTGCCTGCAGTAGTATATACGATGCCGATCTGCTGAAGTGAGCCTGCGACAAAATTAGCGGCTCCGCAGAGAAGACTTCCTATCAATAATGTCTTATCGGCCCATGGGGTTATGTCGGCTCTGATTTCTTCAGGCTTGCGGGCATTGATCTTGCCAAACACCCATATTACAGGAAGCAGAGCTAAGGAGCCTAATATGAACCTGAATACACCGAAGGTAAAAGGACCGATGTGATCCATACCCATTTTTTGAAAAATAAACGCCGAACCCCAGATGACAGCGGCTAACAGAAGGGCGATCTGCCCTTTGAACCTTTGCATAAAAAATTACCTCTTTTAGATTTTCTTAATTTAAATTATACTGGTATACAGTAAGTTATTTCAATATGTCTTTATAAAGAAGCGTAAAATATTTTTTGTTGCGGTGAATGTATGCTGGAAGGTCTTATAAACAAATACGGCAATACGGTTGGCGTTATATGTCTTGTTGTAGCAGCACTCTTGTGGGGTGGAGAGTTTGTCGTTGCAAAGGATGTTTTCGGTGTGATTCCGCCGAACTGGACGAATGTAATAAGGATATTTTTCGCTGCTGTGATAACCTTGGTGTTATGGGGAAGGCATTTTAAAGAGGCAACGTTTGCAGATTGGAAGAGGGGCGCTGTTTGCGGCGGCCTGTTTGGTATAGCTTATGCGCTTCAGTCGCTGGGACTTGACATAATAGATGCGGGGCTTAGTGCGTTCATTTCATCTGCATATATTATTATGGTGCCTTTTATGGTTTGGTTCGTTTCCAAGGTCCGTCCGCCTCGCAAGGTTTTCATAAGTGCCGTGGTGGGCATAGTGGGAATAAGTGCGATGTCTGTTTCCGGCATATTCACAGGCGATTTTTCGATAGGAACGGGAGAACTGCTGTCGATTATAAGTGCGGTGGGATATGGCGGTGCTATGGTGGCGCTCGAGATATATACGGAAAAAACAAGTGTGGAATTCCTTACGGGAGCGCAGTTTATTTTCACTTTGCTGATTGCGCTTGTTTTCGCTCTTGCAATGGAGCAACCGCCGCAAATTATGGAAATAATGGATGCCAAACTGATAGCGGAGCTTTTGTATCTGATAGCCCTGGGAACATTTGCCACTCAATTATTGTTTACATTTGGCCTCAAATACGCCACAGCATCGCAGGCAGGAGTTATCTTCCCGCTTGAGTCGGTATCAGCTGCGTTTTTCGGTTGGATGTTCCTTCACGAACGCTTGGAATTTGTACATTTATTGGGGGCGGTGTTACTTATTGCAGCCATATTGATAAGTAGCGTGGAATTTGAAAAAAGAAAAGAATAAAGGGGGTTGAACTCTATTCGTTTTCCCATGTATAATGGGTAGAAGGAGTAAAAGATTATGGGGAAAAACAGCATGAGCTTTAGACGCTCGTTTATAATCAATTGCATATATTTTGCAATAATTGCCGCACTTATTTTTGTCATCGTGAAGTATGCGGTGCCGCTTTTGATGCCGTTTATTTTAGCATTTCTGGTGGCAGTGCTATTACAGAGACCTACGAAGTTTCTCAACAGGAAGCTTCGACTTAAGAAGAGATTATGTGCGCTTATAATGTCACTGATATTTTTCATGGCGCTGGCAGCCTTCATATCATGGGGAGGAGTCGAGCTTGTAACAGGAGTGCACAAGCTGTTCATAAACCTGCCTCAATTCTATAGCAACACTATAGAGCCTATGATTACGGGTGTATTTAAGGATCTGGAATCATTAAAGATTTGGAACGAATTGAACCTGATGGAAACGCTCAGAAATCTCGAAACTCAGATCATGGATGCGTTGGGCGGACTTGCAACCAGCATATCAACAAAAGCTATAAGCGCGGTAACAGGCGTGGCAGCATCCTTGCCGATGCTGTTTATTAAGACAGTTCTTTTCATTGTAGGCACAGTCTTCATTACAATGGATTACGATAAAATCATGGGATTCATCGTGAGCCAGATGAATGCAAGAGTAAGAGAATTGTTCGAAGAAGTGAAGTCATATATGGTGAACGTACTGTTTGTAGTTATACGTTCATATCTTTTGATCATGTCCATAACATTCGTAGAACTGTCGATAGGATTGACTATCATAGGTATAGATTATGCAATTCTGATTGCGCTTTGCATAGCTATCTTCGACATATTGCCGGTATTGGGTACAGGCGGCGTTATGATACCGTGGACTGTAATAAGCATAGTACTGGGCAACTACTGGCTGGCACTGAAGCTGTTCATCTTATATGTAATAATAACTATAGTAAGAAATATCATAGAACCGAAGATCGTAGGAAGCCAGTTGGGCCTCCATCCAATCGTAACACTTTCAAGTATGTTCGCAGGTCTTCAGGTGCTTGGCGGCATCGGACTTTTCGGTTTTCCGATCGGACTGTCGATGCTGGTGCACTTAAATAAGAAGGGCCTTATCAGCATATTGAAACCAAGTCAGCAGGAAGAAGCATAAATTGACTTTAAACAGAAGGGGGACATCATGGAACTTAGACAAGCATTGGAAACAAGAAAATCCGTCAGAGGGTATCTCGACAAGCCGGTACCTAAGGAAATCATAGAAGACATTCTCAGACAGGGACAGCGAGCAGTGTCGGCCAATAATACTCAGCCGTGGGAGTTCGCAGTTATCACAGGCGATATACTTAAAAAAATAGGAGAAGAAAACGTAGCGAGCTTTGTTGCGGGGGAGGAACTGGATTATCCGGACTGGCCGTTTGAAGGCGTATACAGAACCCGCTCGATCGGAATAGCTAAGCAGTTGTTCGCGGCAATGGATATTGCTCGTGAAAACAAGGAAAAGCGCTTTTGGTGGATGCAAAGAGGTTTTAGATTCTTCGATGCTCCATGTGCTATCATAATGTACATGGATGAAACTCTTAATGAATCTGCGTGTCGTTTAGACATGGGTTGCTGTGCACAGAATATTTGTCTGGCTGCTATGGAACATGGTCTTGGGACTTGCGTTGAAGATCAGGCCATAATGTATCAGAAGGCGTTAAGAAAACATCTGGGTCTTGAGGGCAAGAGATTCGTAGTTGGTATCGCTATCGGATACGAAGATCCTGATTTCCCTGCTAACGGCGTGATCAGCGAAAGAGAAGATCTGGAAAACATCGCCGGCTGGTATGGATTTGACGAATAAAACATAAAACATAAATCAAAAAATAAAAAAGACCCTAGGGTCTTTTTTTCTTACAGGTATTCTCTGTTGTCATATACTTCCTGAAGCTCGGCTCTGTTGTCGGTAATGTCGCCAACAACCTTGATTGCAGGTTCTGTTCCCAGATGTCTTTCAAGCTCTGCCACCAGTGCAGCAACAACGGCTTCATCCTTAGTGTCGTTTGTAACTGCTTCCAGATACTTTTCGCAAGCTTTCTTCAGGCTGTCGTCAGGAAGGCCTGAAGGTGCTCCGCAAAGGAAGAATGCATCCAGCTTGAATTTTTCGTTTTTTACGATTTTTTCGATCTTGTAGATAAGCTGATCTTTCATGATTAACTCCTTGATATATGTGATTTCAACGTTTAACTGTGTTATCGCGGGCAAACCCCACAAACAATATAGTATTATTTGAACGCATTGATGTCAAGCTAAAAGTCAATGCGTCACCGCCAAAAGTCTGATATAATGAGAGCAGGAGGCCGGTTATGAAAAAACGAATAATGATATACGGGGATTCCAATACCCATGGATATAATGCCGAAGACGGCAGCAGATTTGATGAGAATACAAGGTGGACCGGAGTTTGCCAAAATATTCTCGGAGAAGGTTACGTAATAGTAGAAGAAGGGCTTAACGGTAGAAACACTTGCCACAGCATTCCGGGAGAGGAATACAAGAACGGCCTTGCATATATACTGCCGTGCGTGCTTTCACAGCTTCCGCTGGACATGATATGTGTTAAGCTTGGATCTAATGACTTCGATCCGATGCTGGATCCGGACCCTGTAAAAATCGCGCAAAGCGCAGCTGATATTTTAAAGCTTGCCGTTATGGTTGCAGAAGAAAAATATCCGGAGCGCCCTTGTAAGTATGTGCTGATGGCGCCTTTGAATGCCACTGAAGATGCACTGACAGGTGATTTCGCAGAGTACTATGACAGAGAAACCGTGGAATTGAGCAAGGAAGGCCCTGCGGCATATAAGGCGCAGGCCGAAAAAGACGGCTTTATGTATTTTGACGCCAATGAGTTCGCAGTATGTTGTAAGAAGGACGGCGTTCATCTCGACGAAGAAAACCATAAGAAGCTGGGCGAAGCAATGGCTGCCTGGATAAAAGAAAACCTTTAACGATAGGTGCCTTAAGAAAGGGGTAGACGAAATGTCTCAGACTATAGAGGGCAGAAAGGACAACATAAAACTTAAGCTTTTCCTAGTGGAGCTGGTGTTTATATTTGCCGTGGGCTTCTCGTTTTTTGGTATAAAAAAATGCGTGCCATACGCAGATTCCATCGAAATACTGGCTTATAGATATCTGGCGGCTATGATTGGCGTAGGGGTGTGGTTCTTCGTACTGAAACTGATAAAAAAGACTCCTGCGAAAGACAAGTCAAGACCTTACGGAAGGCTGTATTTCACAGCGACCTTTTACATACTCTTTATGATTTTTCAGATCATTGCCATGTTCTTCGCTTCTTCCATCGAAGGTGCGATAGTCTATGCCATGGTGCCTATATTTGCTAAAATCATAGGAAGATTCGCCCTGGGAGAAAAATCAACTGTTCTTCAGAACGTGTTTATGGCGATCACAGTGGCGGCACTTGTAGTATTGATAATTCTCAATGCCACAGAAATCAGCCTCAACTTTACCGGAATAATATTGATGACTGTAAGCAGCGTCTGCATGGCGATCAACAATGTGTCCACAAGATATATCAGAGGTGTCTTTAAACCGATCGAAATCACAAGGGCAATAGCTTGCGGAGGCTTCCCTATATTCGCGACGATAGCTGTCGTAAAGGCCGCAATGAGCGGAGATGTCATGTCTGTTTTCGAACCACTTAAGCATACGGAATTTATCTTATGGGCATCGTTTCTTGGTATATTCTGCATATTGCTTTCGGCGCAATTCGTTGCATTTATGCTGGCGCATATACAGATAGTTCAGATGACGGCAGTCAACAGTATGTCTACACTTGTTTCTATAATTGCAGGCGTGTTGATTTTAGGTGAGCCTCTGTACTGGTACCATTATTTATGCGGGGCGTTGATAATGGTCGGAGTTGTGGGGCTGGCAGTTGCGCCGGCGAAAAAGGAGTTTGACGGCAAGTCGCTCGGAGATGATATGTAAAAAAACGGCGCTATTTGAGCGCCGTTTCTATTCGGTCAAAAGCTTCTTTGAGATTTTCCGTGCTTACTGTGCAGCATATTCTTATATGTCCTTCGCCGCAGGCGCCAAAAGCATTGCCGGGCAGAGTCAGGACGTGTGCCTTTTGCAAAATCAGGCTTGATACCTCTTCGGAAGTCATGCCTGTTTTTTTAATGTTTGGAAAGAGATAAAAACTGCCTTTAGGCGGGTATATCACATGCATGCCGGGGATCGCGTTGATTCTTTCGGCCGCATAAGTCATTCTTTCACGGAACTCGTTAATGATAGGCGGCTGTAGCTCTTTGCGATGTTGCAGTGCATATATTCCCGCACGCTGCGACATGGACGGCGCGGTAAACACGACGTTTTCGTTGATCTGCTGGATCACGCTTATGATACTTGCAGGAGCGATTATGTTTCCCAGTCGCCAGCCGGTCATAACGAAATCTTTGGAAAAGCTGTTAATGGTTATAGTTCGATCCTTCATGCCGGGTATGCTTATAAACGGGATAAAAGGATGCTCGAAGCTATAGGCTGTGTAGATTTCGTCAGAAATAACGAGCAGGTCGTGCTTTTCTGCGATGGCGGCGATTTTTTTCATGGTTTCGAGAGTGAGACAGCTGCCTGTAGGATTGTTTGGCGAGTTGATGATCAGTGCCTTAGTCTTGTCGGTTATCAGCGATTCAAGACGGGCTGTGTCTATCTGGAAATCCTCTTCTTCGTATGTAGGAAGCTCTATAGGTACTCCTCTTGCCAGCTCTACTTGCTGAGGATAAGGCGTGAAATATGGGGACTGAAGGATGATTTCATCTCCGTCATCGACGATGGCTTCCAGCGCCAGATACATAGCCAAGCATCCTGATGCAGCGACGAAGACTTCTTCGTCGGCTATATCTATTTCGTATTCATCATCGTAGAACCTACAAATTTCCTGTCTGAGTTCAGGGTCTCCTCTGAAATCCGTATATTTGGTATGACCGGCAACTGCAGCCTCATGAGCGGCAGCTATTATTTCGGCAGGAGTAGTCATATCAGGGTCGCCCAGACTCAAGTCTATAACATCATCAAAGGTCTTGGCCATAACATCTGATTGACCCATGGCAGTTGATTTGTCCTCTTGATATCTTTTAGCTATAAATTTCTTGTTCATCGTGACCTCCCTTTAAAAATTGCAGCGGTCTTTTAAAGCTCTGCCAGAAAATCGGCGAAGATGTCTAGTCCCTGCTTCAGCAGTTTAGAGTCAAAGGCGTAGCCGATACGTACTGCACCTTCCATTTCAAAGCATGAGCCCGGAGTAAACAGCAGGCCCTTTTCTTTTATCAGTCTAACGCAAAGCTCATAAGACGGAATGTCCTTATCGTAATAAACGAGTGCTGTGGTTCCTGCAACAGGTCTCTTGTAATGAACCCCTTCAGTTTCATTTACCCACTTGTCGAGGATCTCACGATTTGTATTGAGGATCTGTCTGTTTCTGTCAAAAATTTTATCGCGGTTAGCCAGTGCTATAGAGGCCAGATTGTCATCGATCACGCCGCAGCTGATGGTGTTGTAATCACGGCGTTCCATGAATTCGTTCATTGCGTATTCGTCCTTAGTGGCGATCCAGCCCATTCTGAGGCCTGCAAGTGAAAATATCTTTGACATGCTTCCTACGGAGATCCCCTTATCGTAAAGGTCTGTTACGGAATACATGTAGCTGTCGTCTTCTGCAATACCTCTGTAGACTTCATCGCTCAGGAGATAGGCATCAACTGATTTTGCCACTTCGACGATTTCTTTCATAGACTCTATAGGAATCCATGAACCTGTAGGATTGTTAGGGTTGTTAACGGTTATCATCTTGGTGTTTTCATCGACAAGAGCTTTAAGTTCTGCGATGTCAGGAAGATAATCGTTTTTTTCAGTCAGCTGCAGTATCCTCACCTCTGCACCGATGGCTTCAGGAATAGAGTAGTGCTGCTGATATGTCGGCATTACGGAAATCATATTATCTGCAGGCTCGATCAGCGACTCGAGAACCATGGCATTGGCCCCGGTAGCTCCGTGGCAAGGCAATACCTGGTTAGGTTCGATATTTTCATATAATGCAGCCACTCCGGATTTAAATTCGGGCGAACCGAATATATGGCTGTATGTGAGGCGTGTATCGCCCAGCTTTTTAAGGTAATCGTCGGAATCATAGCCACTGAGTTCAAGCAGCTCTTTGATGGTAAAAGAATCGATACATGTTTCACCGAGATTGTAAACGGCGTCGTCTTCATAGTCGTTCATCCAGCGCTCTACTTTAAAAGTTTTGATTTTCATAGTTTTCCTCCTTTAAGAAAAAAGCATCCGGAACCTCGCCTTATAACACAAGTGGTGTGCCGTACCTACGGTGAAGTTCAGGATGCCTTTTGGTCCACACCCGGTGGTGTGGAAGGATGCATGTTATTAAGTTAAAGCGATAAAGTTGCATAACTTATGATAACATATAGAGAGGGACTTGTCAAAAGTGGTATAATAAATAAAAATCCCGAAAGGAGAACAGACATGAGCTTTGGATATGAAGATATAAAAGCGGCATACAGCCGTATAAAACCGTACATAAGAAAGACTCCGCTGGAAAATTCCATGGACCTCAGCACTGACGAGAGGAAATATTCCTTTAAGCTTGAACCTTTTCAAACTGTAAAGAGCTTTAAGATTCGTGGAGCCATGAGCAAGATGACGACGCTTACAGAAGAGGAACGTCAGCGAGGAGTGGCGACTATTTCTTCCGGAAACCATGGGGCATCCGTAAGTTATGCGGCCAGCGTTTTAGGTATAGAAAAGGCGCAGATCATCGTGCCTGAAACTACCCCTCATGCAAAGGTCGACAAAATTCGATATTACGGCGGTGAAGCGCTGCTTATGGGAAAGAATTATGATGAGGCTCACGCGCTGGGAATGGAATATATAGAAAAGAACGGCATGACATTTATAGATGCTTATTACGACGACCCTAAAATCTATGCAGGCCAGGGCACTATAGGAATCGAAATATTCGAGCAAGATCCCGACATCGACACGATAGTTGTTCCGATTGGCGGAGGCGGTTTGATAACCGGTATTGCGACGGCAGCCAAAGCTATAAAGCCGGATGTTCGTATTATAGGCGTGCAGACGGAAGCTTGCCCTGCGATGATAAAAGCCTTCGAAGACAAGGTGTTTTATGAGGAATATCCTGTGACGGGAGATACTGTTTGCGATGCGCTTGTCGGAGGAGTAGGTAAGCTGTCATATGAGACGCTGGAGCCGCTTTTAGAGGACATTATAGAGGTGCGCGAGGAAACGATTAAAAAGGCTGTAGTACATATGGCTCTCAATGAGAAGTTTATAGTAGAAGGCGCCGGTGCAGCAGCCCTTGCCGCAGTTATGGATGAACCGGAACGAGTAGGCGGCAAAAATATTGTTATGGTTGTTAGCGGCGGTAACATAGACAGCGAACTGTTTTGCAAGTTGATCGAGGAATATAAATGACAGATTTAATAATACAAGGTATAGGCATCTTAGGAATGGCCTGCTTCATAGTTTCATATCAGATAAAATCAAATAAAGCTCTCTACTGGATACAGACGGCCGGAACAGGACTGTTTTGTATCCAGTTCATGTTGCTTGGGGCCTGGAGCGGATTGTTCAACCTGATAATGATAATCATAAGAAATATCATGATAACTAAGTCTTCTAAGTATGAGTGGCTCAAGTGGAAGGGATGGGTTGTTGTGATATGTGCTATATGCACAGTGATCTTGGTGTTCACATGGTCGGGACCTCTTAGTCTCTTACCGTTTGTCGCCCTTGTCGGCAGCACCATCGGATATTGGACAAACAACGCGCAGAAAATCAGGCTCAGCAATCTTGTATGCGCATCGCCGGCGTGGGTAATCTATGATATTTTTGTCGGATCTATCGGCGGAGCTCTCAGCGAATCTATTACAATCATTTCAATACTCGTATCGGTTTACCGCTATGGCTGGAAAGCTATGGGTGATCCTGAGTTCGGAAACAAAGAAAAATAGCTTAAAACAATCAATTCATTACAAATTACTTGAAATATTCTGAAAATATGGTACAATTAGAACATATTAGGAATGAAACTAGTTACATAGCATAGCAAAGACTAGCAAGAGTAACGCAATGGAAGGTAGGTGGTGACCTGTAATGAGCAGATTGGAATTTAAGACTAAAGACAGAGCTCAGATGGTAGTTGAGGGTCTATACGGAGATATTGAAAGACGAATAGTAGCCAGCCCTCCGGGACAATGCCCTGTAGATATGGCGGCATCGTTCCTTAAATTGTGCCATGCACAAACATGTGGTAAGTGTGTACCTTGTCGTGTGGGTATCGGACAGCTTTTGAAGCTGTATGATAAGCTGCTTACACTTAATGAGGAATGCACTATGGAAGACCTGGATCTGATGGAAAACACAGCGAAGGCAATAAGAGATTCCGCAGATTGTGCTATAGGAACCGAAGCGGCAAACATGGTGCTTAGAGGTATGGCCGGATTCAGAGAAGACTATGAAGAGCATGTAAGAAGAAACAGATGCATCGAAAGTATTCGTGAAAACAAACAGCCTGTACCTTGCGTTGCACGTTGTCCTGCCGGTGTTGATATTCCGGGATACACTGCCCTCGTTCTGAACGGCAGATATGATGATGCTATTAAACTGATAAGAAAGGACAATCCTTTCCCTACAGTATGTGCACTTATATGCGAACATCCATGCGAAGAAAGATGCAGAAGAAAGCTTATGGACACTGCAGTTAATATCAGAGGCATGAAGAGATTCGCCGTAGATAATTGCAGTGAAACAGTACCTGTGCCTGAAAAAATGGACGATACAGGAAAGCGCGTTGCTATCATAGGCGGTGGCCCTAGCGGTCTTACTGCAGCATACTTCCTGGCATTGATGGGACATAAACCTACTGTTTTTGAAAAGAGAAGCCAGCTCGGCGGCATGCTGAGATACGGAATTCCTAACTACAGACTTCCTAGAGAAAGACTGCAGTGGGATATAGATGCCATCCTTTCGGCAGGCGTAGAAGTTAAGAGAGACTACGATGCAGACAAAGAACAGAGCATGAAGGAACTGATCGCAGATTACGATGCAGTATACATCTCTATCGGAGCTCATACTCATAAATCTCTCGGTATCGATGGTGAATATGGCGAAGGCGTTATTCCTGCAGTAGAAATGCTGAGGGGCATCGGTGATGATGCTATGCCTGACTTCAAGAATAAGTCAGTAGCTGTAATCGGCGGCGGAAACGTTGCAATGGACGTTGCCAGAACTGCCAAGAGACTTGGTGCATCCGAAGTAAACATCGTTTACAGAAGAAGAAAAGACGATATGACAGCACTGCCTGAAGAAATCGACGGAGCAATCGCAGAAGGTTGTACACTTGTAGAACTGAAGGCGCCTGTCAGAATAGAACTGGATGCAGAAGATAATGTTAAGGCTCTCTGGGTAAAACCTCAGATTGCCGGAGAAGCAGACAAGTCAGGAAGACCTAGACCTGTTCCTGCACAGGCAGAAGAAGAACGTATTCCTTGTCATATCATAATTTCTGCTATCGGACAGGGAATCGATTATGCAGACTTCGAAGATTCAGGAGTACCTGTAATAGAATCTAAGGGTCTGTTCTCAGCGAACAAGGCAGCGGCAGTACAGGATATCGCAGGCGTATATGCCGGCGGTGACTGCGTGACAGGACCATCTACAGTTATCAACGCTATTGCAGCAGGCAAGGTTGCAGCGGCAAACATTGATGAATTCCTTGGTTACAATCACGAAATCAGCGTAGATATAGATATCCCTATTCCTAAGGTTATGGATAAGAAGCCTTGCGGAAGAGCAGAAATGAAATTAAGATACGCGAACCAGCGTGGAAGCGACTTCCTTGAAATCGAACAGGGTCTGTCCCTTGAAGAGGCAATGCAGGAAGCAAGCAGATGCTTGAGATGCGACTACAATGGATTTGGCGCATTCAGAGGAGGGAGGAATGAAAAATGGTAAGCTTAACTATTAATGAACAAAAGATAACAGTCAAAGAAGGCACTACCATTTTAGAAGCTGCCCGCGAAGTAGGCATCGATATTCCTCATCTCTGTTATCTTGAAGGAATAAACGACATAGGAGCATGTAGAGTATGCATCGTTGAAAACAAAGGTATGGACAAGCTGATAACAGCATGTAACACACCTGTTTCAGAGGGGATGGAGATATATACAAACAGCCCTAGAGTAAGAAAAACAAGAAGAATAAATGTTGAACTGATACTTTCCGACCATGACTGCAAATGTGCAACATGCGTAAGAAGCGGCAACTGTAATCTGCAGAAGATCGCCAACGACCTTGGTATCCTCGAAATCAATTATGAAAATGTTGCAGAAGTGACAAAGTGGAACAACAAAGTGCCTCTCATAAGAGATGCATCTAAGTGTATAAAATGCATGAGATGTATCCAGATCTGCGATAAGATCCAGGGTATGAACGTATGGGACGTTACAGGCAGCGGATACAGAACTACTGTAGGCGTTGCTCATAACGAACCTATCGAAGCGGCAGACTGTGCTTTCTGCGGTCAGTGTATAACACATTGTCCTGTAGGGGCTCTCAGAGAAAGAAACGACACAGATAGAATGCTGGATGCATTGGCAGATCCTGATAAGATCACAATGGTACAGATCGCGCCGGCAGTAAGAGCTGCATGGGGCGAAGGCGTGGGCCTTTACAGAGAAGAATCTACTACAGGCAAGCTGGTCAGCGCTCTCAGACAGATCGGATTTGATTATGTCTTCGATACAGTATATACAGCAGACCTGACCATCATGGAAGAAGGAAGCGAATTCCTTGAAAGATTCACTCACAGAGATGAATATAACTGGCCGATGTTCACATCATGCTGCCCCGGATGGATCAGATTCGTTAAGACTCAGTATCCTGAATTTGCCGGAAATCTTTCAAGTGCGAAATCGCCTCAGCAGATGTTTGGTGCCATGAGCAAGACTTACATGGCACAAAAGCTGGGTGTGGATCCTGATAAGATTTTCTCAGTATCGATCATGCCGTGCACAGCTAAGAAATATGAATGCGATGTAGATGCGGTAAACGATGCAGGCCACGGCAAGGACGTAGACCTGGTTCTGACTACAAGAGAAATGGACAGACTCATC
>JAUMXT010000151.1 GCA_030529015.1 Bacillota bacterium
TATTTACTATTCTTCTTATATCGAGTCCTGCGTCGATGGCTCTCTTAAGTCCTGCCTCGAAGTCGCCTACTCTCGCAGGTGAATGAGCATCGCTGCTGATGATGAATTTCACACCCTCAACCTCTGCCGCGATCTTGATTTCTTCCTCGGTCAAATGCCCGTGCCACGTGCTTATCTCCATCAGCGTATCGGTTTCGGCGCAAACCTCAGCGATAGCCTTGATGTCAAACGGCCCCTTGTCTCCCGGATGGGTCAGGATCGCTATATCGTTTTTCCTGAGAGCATTTATGACCATCTCTGTGTTAGATGCTCTGAGCTTCTCTTCGCCGAAACGAATGCCCTTGTTCCAAAGCCAGTTTCTGACACAGCTGCAGCCTAAGAGTCCATAGTGATAGCCTGCGATGACGAAGTCGAATTCTTCAAATTCCTCGGGTCTCACATCAAGTCCGTTGCCGCCTTTGACTATGTTGGCCTCAACGCTCATCTTGATGCTCATCTTAGGATATTTGACATTCATCCTCTCGATATCATTTCTTAAATTTACAAATTCTTCCCTGCTCACTCCGTAAAACAAATGCCCCGGCCCGTGGTCGGATATGGCCACGAATTCCATCTGCTGATTGAACGCTTCCCTGACGTTGTCTTCAACAGAGCCCTTGCCGTGAGAATATGTCGTATGAGTATGCAGGTCATAGAACATCTCGTACTTATTCTCCAATTATTCTTACCTCCGGTTCCAACATTACCCCAAATTTATCCATTACTGTCTGCTGTACGATTTCCATCAGCTGAAGGATGTCCGTAGCAGTAGCTCCCCCGATATTGATGACGAATCCGCTGTGAAGCTCTGATACCTGCGCCCCGCCTACAGTGAGTCCCTTGAGTCCGGCATCCTGTACAAGTTTTCCTGCAAAGTGCCCCGGCGGTCTTTTGAAAAAGCTTCCCGCGCTTGGGTATCTTACAGGCTGCTTGGAATTACGCTTCGCGGTGAGATCCTTGATCTTCGCCATGATTTCTTCCTTGTCACCTTCTTCAAGCTTTATCACTGCTTCTACGACGATGTCTCCGCTTTCGTGCAGTGCCGTGTGTCTATATCCCATGTCCAGCTCTTCGGCCGTCATATATCTATCTTCTTTACCGTCTCTTGAAATGACGCGCGCCTTTTCTAAAAACAGTCTCATCTCTCCGTCATAGGCGCCAGCGTTCATGAATACTGCTCCGCCTATCGATCCCGGGATCCCCGATGCGAATTCAAAGCCCGCAAGTCCTGCTGCCGCTGCAGTTTTCGCCGCCACAGAAAGCAGTGCTCCGCTGCCGCAGATAACTCTTGTGCCTTCCACCTTAACGTCATTGAAGGCTTCGCCGATCTTCACGATCACGCCCTTATATCCGCTGTCTTTTACCAGTATGTTTGATCCGTTACCCAGAATCATGAATGGATATTCACCCTCAGATAAGATAGAAAGTATGCTCTTCAGCTCTTCTGCGCTTTGGGGGATAACCATCATATCGGCATGGCCGCCCGCCTTAAATGACGTATGCTCAGCCATAGGAACATCCTGTATTATATTCTCTCCGGCAGTTACGCCTTCGAGGAGTATTCTTATTTTATTCATTGCGTTATTGTCCATCAAATTACCGCCTTTTATTATATTATTATGCCTGTCTATGGGCTTCTTTCACCTTATTTTACAATAATTTATATATAAAGTCTTCATATTTTTCGTATGCCCATAAAAATTTTGTTTTTTCGTGTATAAAGGGGTTGAATTTATGCATAAACCATGTATAATAATAACATATCATTAATTTTTATGCATTAGGAGGATTATTATCATGGCTAAAGAAAAAGTAGTATTAGCCTATTCGGGTGGACTCGACACATCCATCATCATGACATGGCTCAAGGAGAATTATGACTACGACGTTATCGCTGTTTGCTGCAACGCAGGACAGAAGGAAGATTTTGATGCGATCGAAAAGAAGGCGATCGCTACAGGCGCTATCAAGGCTTACACAGTAGACTTAAGAGAAGAAATGATCACAGATTTCATCTGGCCTACACTGAAAGCAGGCGCTATTTACGAAGGACAGTATATGCTGGGAACTTCCATGGCAAGACCTCTCATGGCTAAGAAGCTGGTTGAGATCGCTGAAAAGGAAGAAGCATTTTACATAGCTCACGGATGCACAGGCAAAGGTAATGACCAGGTACGTTTCGAAACTACAATCAAGGCTCTGAACCCTGCTATCAAGATCATCGCACCATGGAGATTCTGGGATCTTCAGTCAAGAGAAGAACTGATCGAATATGCTAAGTCACATAACATTCCGATCAACCAGACTACAGAAAAGATCTACAGCCGTGATGAAAACATCTGGCACATCTCCCACGAAGGCGGAGAACTGGAAAACCCTTGGAACGAACATTACGATTCTATCCACGTGCTGAGCGTTCCGCCTGAACAGGCACCTGACAAACCTGAATACGTTGACATCGATTTCGAAGCAGGCGTTCCTGTAGGTCTTGACGGCGTTAAGATGGGACCTATCGAAATCCTGGAAAAGCTCAATGAAATGGGTTCAAGAAACGGTGTGGGAACTATCGACATCATCGAAAACCGTCTCGTTGGTATGAAATCAAGAGGCGTATATGAAACTCCGGGAGGAACTATCCTGTTCGCAGCTCACGCAGGTCTGGAACAGCTGATCCTCGACAGAGACACTACTCAGTACAAAGCTATCGTTGCACAGAAATTTGCACAACTGGTATACGACGGTTTATGGTATACTCCTGTTAGAGAAGCAATAAGTGCTTTTGTAGACGTTACTCAGAAAGAAGTTACAGGTACAGTTAAGATGAAGCTGTATAAGGGAAGTGCAGTAGCAGCTGCTAAGAAGTCCCCTTACTCACTGTACAACGAAGAGTTCGCTACATTCAGTAAGGATGACGTATATGATCAGAGCGATGCAGAAGGCTTCATCAACCTGTTCTCACTGCCTCTGAAGATCAGAGCCATCCAGAAACAAACAGTAGAAGGAGGAGCCAAAGAACATGAAGCTTTGGAAAGGAAGGTTCTCAAAGGCATCGACTTCGTCGGCTGATGAATTCAATGCCTCAATACAATTCGACCAAAAAATGTACCATGAAGATATCACCGGCAGCATAGCCCACGCTAAGATGCTGGGCAA
>JAUMXT010000037.1 GCA_030529015.1 Bacillota bacterium
GGATAATCATCATGCCGGTCGCTTCGCCGTGCGTTTCGCAGTGCGGCGGCGTCGAGATCGTGCTGTCGACCAACAGGAAATACCTGCCGACGGACGAGCGAAACCTGGCGTACAGGGCGGCGGCTGCCATGATAGATCGCTTCGGTGCCGGCAAAGCCGGGACCGTCCGCATAGACATCAAGAAGAGAATCCCTGTGGCCGCAGGCCTCGCAGGCGGCAGCAGCAACGGAGCGGCCGTTTTGCATGCCATCAACAAGCTGTGGAACCTGGGACTTGACGTGGCTGCGCTTTGCGATATCGGCAAGACTTTTGGCTCCGATATTCCGTTCTGTATTATGGGACAGGCAGCCGGCAACGAAGTTCTGCACGAGGATTTTATCGACGATCCGCTGGCGTCTCACTGCGCTCTGGCGACCGGTACCGGTACGGACCTCAAGCCTATCACAGGTCTTAGAAGTCATCTGGTACTGAGCAAGCCAAACATTGGCGTTTCAACGGCTGAGGTTTATACGGGCATCGACAATATCGAGATTCCGCTGCACCCTGATAACGATGAAATGATCGCGGCCCTCGCATCCCGAAAAACAGATATTGTACGAAAAAATCTCGTCAATGTACTTGAAAATTTCACGTTAAAGCATTATCCTATAGTTATGTATACAAAACACAAGATGCAGGAGCTCTGTGGTGAAGATGCCGTTCTTATGAGCGGAAGCGGACCTACAGTTTTCGGTCTTTGTAAAAATATAACTGAATCTAAAGAGATATGTCGCCAAATGCTGGAACACAACAAAGAAACTTTCTGGACCAGAACGACATGGTACATTTATGGTAATTTTATGGTAATTTAGGAGAAGAGATATGCTTAATTTTGATATCCAGAATCATCGCCCTCTCAGGGAAATGGTATATGAAGAATTAAAGATGCAGATTTTGACCGGCGCTATCGTACCGGGTACAAGAATGATGGAAGTTGAACTCGCTAAGGAAATCGGTGTGAGCAGAACTCCTATCAGAGAAGCCATCCGTAAGCTTGAAAAGGAAGGCCTCGTTACTATCGAACCTCGCCGCGGAGCATATGCTTCACAGATTTCAACAGAAGACATGGTTGAGATCCTGGAAGTTCGTCAGAACATGGAAGGCCTGGCTGCATTTTTCGCAGCTTCAAGAATGAGCGAAGAAAAGATGGTCGAGCTCAAGGAAGTGTCCAAGTGCTACAACGAAGCAGTTAAAGCAGGTAACATGGAAGACATGATCAAGCACGACACAAAATTCCATCGAATCATCGTTGAGTCATGCAACAACAAAGTTTTAGTTCAGATGATCGAACAGCTTCAGGAACTGGTTCTCCGTTTCAGATACATATACTACGATAATTTCAAGAGAGCTGAAAACATGCCTGAAGAACACGCCGAAATCCTCGCCGCTATCGAAAACGGTGATGCGGAAGCCGCAAGATACGCAGCTGACGTTCACATCGATAGATTGAAGGAACTGGTTATCCACGAAGGCGTTCAGCAAAAGCACATATAATTGGTCGATTAGACCGGACTGCCCGCAGCAGTCCGGTTTTTTTATGGATCAGGGCGGACTGCCGGGGGGGCAGTCCGGTCATTTCTGCTTGGTCAGGCGGACTGCCGGGGGCAGTCCGGTCATTTCAGTGGCTTTTTGTCGCGTTTCGGCAATTTGGCCACTGCCTACTCGCAATCCGGTCTCAAATGACCGAAGTTTATCGCTCGCAACCCTATTTCAAATGGGATTGTCATGATTTTCGTGTCGTGATTGTATAAATTGCGATTTTTTTATTTTTAGCCACTGTAACTCCCGGTTTTGTGGGACGATTTTCTACTTTCATATAAAAAGCCCCCCGCCCCCCGGTCACCTTCAATATACCTCGCCCTGACACGCCATCAAGTCACGATTCACACGTAAAATCACCATCAAATTGCTATTCTTGCCGGCAATTCCCTCTCATGCCTCAACTCCCGTTGGCCAAATCTAATTATTTCTAAAAAAAGCCAACATACCTCCGCCAAATCGCGAATATCTTATATATAGAACGCTAAAGGAGGTCCCAAAACATGACAAATTCCCCTTATGATAACCTGCCATCAGGCAATAGCGATACATCGTCACCAAAATCGCCGGCAATGTCCACACCCGCACCGATTGCGACAGCGCCACCCGTACGCCCCGCCCCCGCTACAGCTACACCCGCGACACCCGCACCGATCGCACAAGCGGCTAAGTCCCGTCCCAACAAAACGAAACCCTTCACCGGCAAGCTCCACTACACCCGTCGAAAATTCCAAACCTGTTGCGGCACAGAAGAATTCACATTGCCATTCGAAGAATCCCTGCTGGTGCCGGACACAATGCCCGACATGCAGGAAGCGCTGTTCGCCGAAGGCAAGGTACAGCTTCCATCTCACTCAAGCAGCGGCATCATCACAGTATTCACAGTTTACCGCCCGATCAACTCATCCGTGATCGACGTGATCAAATCAAGCATCCCATTCAACATCGGTAAACTTCTCGATTCGACAAATTTCGACACACAGGCCAGCACGCAGGCCACCGCCCATCCAACTACTCCACCCAACGTCATCGCCACCATCGCCGACCTCAACGTCGACATGATCAACGAACGAAAATTCCTGATAAAAGGCTGCCTCACCATAAAAATCACTCGCATAAATCCCATCGAGCTAAACATCCTCAAGTCCACCGACGACGAAAATCTTCTCACTGCCAAATCCCTAACAAAAGCCACCTGCCTCATCCACGAAACCACATCCAACACCGAAATCTCCCAAACCATAACCGTAAACCAGGACCTACCATCCCCCGTTAAAATCCTCAAATCCATAAATCACATCACCGAGACCCACAGGCAAATAACCTCCGGTAAACTTGTGATCAACGCGACGATACATACAAACATCCTGTACCTCGGAGCACCTCAAGACGCCGACTCCTCCGATTCCACCCAAACATCCGCCAAAACATCCATCCCGTCATCGATCACCGCCAAAACCGACTTCACCCAGTTCATCGCCCTCGACGCCCCGGACACAGACATCGATCCCGACCTTATCAAAATCACCTTCGACGAGAGCGGCCTCGACACCATAATCGAAACCCAAGACAAATTCCTCCTACAAGGCACCGTAAGCTCCGACATAAAAATCTTCGAAAACCGCAGCTTACCATCCATAACAGACGCCTACCACAAGAAAGAAGAACTCTGCTTCGACCTCACAGCAAAACCCCTCCAAGCCATCATCGAAACGCTCACCGGCGAGATATCATCAAGGGAACTCGTGGATATCAACCCAACACAAGACACCCCGATCTGCGGAAGCTGCATCATCTCATCCATCGAAGCCCGCCCGGAACAAAACCGCATCGTGATCGAAGGCAAGGCCCTAATCAAACTCCTTTCACTAAAAACAGACGAAGCACCTTCAGTCATCGAATGCACGGTTCCGATACGAGGAGCCCTCGCCACCGGCTCCATCGCCCCCGACACCCCAAACTCCCGGCTGCATCAGTGCACCCCTGCCGTATCCATCACCCCCGCAATCAAAGAACTCTGGTGGAATTCAATCAACGCTCACCAGTTGGAAGTCAACCTTTCATTAGCCATCAATCTCACGGTCTGCAGCGAAGAACAGTTCACAACGATCGAAAACCTGTGCTTTATCGACGACCCGCATCCGGCACCGCACATCCCAATGGCGATCTACGTGGTAAGCGAAGGCGACAGCCTTTGGTCCATTGCCAAGCGATATAAAACCGATGTCCCTACTCTTGCAAAGCTCAACGGCCTGGCTCCCGACGCCAATCCTCCGGAAGGGGCGAAGCTCTTCGTTTCCTGCTGACGGCCTCGGCCGTCAGCATTGGCCTTCGGCCGCGAAACACGGCCTCCGGCCCACAATTTTTTTCCAAAATAATGTATAACATCCCTCCGGCCTGTAAAGACTCCCAGTACAAGAAAGCCGCCGAAGCCGGCCTTCACAAAGGGAGGGATAACAATGAAAACCGACTTGAAAAGATGCGCGATACTGTTAGCGCTTACCATATTAATGGGATTTCTGCTCATCTATACATATATCGATGACACCAAAAACGACCACGAGGGCATCATCAGGCTCCACGTCATTGCCAACAGCAACAGCGTCGAAGACCAGACCCTTAAACTCAAGGTCCGCGACGGCATCATCGCATATATGAATGATCAGGACGATCTGAAAACTGTAGCCGAAACGCGGGACTTTCTAAAAAACGACATGAAGCGACTGGAAACCATAGCCGACGGCATCATAGCCGCAGAAGGCCGCAACTACACAGCCAAGGCCAACATCGGCATCCGATACATCCCCGAAAAAACCTACGGCGACATAACCTTTCCGGCAGGAAATTACGAAGCCGTCAACATAGTTCTCGGGGACGGCAAAGGTGCCAACTGGTGGTGCGTGCTATTCCCACCGCTCTGCCTCCTCGAAGAAGGAACCGACACCTTTCCGCCAACGATGCCAAAAGAGCTCCCTGAAGATTTCGACGAAGCCGAGCAGTTAGAACTACAGTGGAAGATCGCCAAACTGCTGGAACAATGAGCACACGCAGGATGATCAACCTCCTAAATTAAACGACAAAAGCCCTTTCCAAGGGCTGCCTCCATGCGATATAATTATTTTGGCCGCTTTCGCGGTCAGATAATTTTGGAGGTTATGCAAAGTGCACTCGCTCAACACATCAAATGTAAACGCCAAGCGAAACGCTATGCTGCTGATGGCAGTCTGCGGTGTAATGTGGAGTTTAGGCGGAATCTTCATAAAGCTGATTTCATGGAGCCCCCTGCTGATCGCAGGCATCAGAAGCATAATATCCGCGCTCATCTTAGGCGGATACATGCTCTATAAAAAGGTTCCTATTAACATATGCAAATATTCCATCGGCGCAGGCCTGGGGCTTTCCGGCTCATGCATTTGTTTCGTCATTGCCAACAAACTGACGACAGCAGCCAATGCCATAGTGCTTCAGTATGCGGCGCCCGTATTTATTTTGATAATATCCGCGGTTTTTCTGAAGCAAAGGCTCCATAAAAAAGAGGTCATCGTTGTCGCGATCACCATGGTCGGAATAGTGTTGTTTTTCTTTGATCAGCTTTCGCCGGGAAGTCTCCTGGGGAACCTTTTCGGAATCTTGGCAGGGATAACACTGGCAATCATGCTGGTCATGACAGGCCTGGGCGGCAAGGACGATTCGGTCCGTATGACAGGCATCCTTATTGCTCACTGTCTGACCTCGGTCATAGGAACTCCTATCGGCTTACTTACGACCACCTCAACCACGGGAATAGAAATTTTATACATAGTGATACTTGGCGTTTTCCAGCTGGGAATCCCGTACGTGCTCTTTGCGATAGCTACAAGAGACTGTCCGCCGCTTGCGGCATCACTCATAGCTATGCTGGAGCCACTTCTCAATCCTGTCTGGGTAGCCATCTTCGTGGGAGAATTGCCGGGAGTATTCGCACTTCTCGGCGCAGTAATAATTATAATAACCGTAACCTACTGGTGCATAAGCGACAGTGAATCACCTAATGAAAAAGGCCAGAAA
Source organism: Bacillota bacterium (assembly GCA_030529015.1). Classification (GTDB taxonomy): domain Bacteria; phylum Bacillota; class Clostridia; order Peptostreptococcales; family Anaerovoracaceae; genus Lentihominibacter. Next base: position 5,626 of record JAUMXT010000037.1, read on the forward strand.
CCATAAAACGGTTTCTGACCCTTTTTTATTTTCACTATCCGGCAGACTCTTCGCTGAGCAATCCATGAAGATCGTTTCTCATGAATTCCGTTCTTAATCTGCCTTGTATCCGCCCGAACTCGCGGTGGATACAACACCCAAGTCCCTTATTATGTCCGCAGTCATAATGCTTCTTCATGCATTCTATCACCAGGAAAGTGTTTTCGAATGCACATATCACATCGTATAATGTCAGCTCTTTGCAGTCCGCTTTAATGCGGTACCCGCCGTGAGCACCTCGTTTGATTTCCAGAATATCGGCTGCCGCCAGCTTTTTCAGCACTCTGTATATGAATGGCGACGGTATGTTCTTTCGCTCCGATAGTTCGGCCGCGGACAACGGGCTCTCCTTATTAAGTTCATCTAATACCATTATCGCGTATTCAACTTCTTTGATTAATAAGATGTCCACCGCCTCCTTTCTTGACCTCTTTAGTCAAGAATAGCATAGTGTACATTTATTGTCAAGTTAAATTGGCGATTATCCTCTTCTTGTATTCCAGGAACTCTCCTGTCAGTCCGAAGTCCTCGCGGCGAGGCCTTGGCTCGTCGATAACTATCTCGTCCACGATACGCCCCGGCTGCCCGCTCAGAATATATATGCGGTCCGAAAGCAAAATCGCCTCGTCGATATCGTGAGTAATAAACAACGTCGACAGCGAAATATGCTCCATCACCTTAAGATACCACTTATGCATCGAAGTCTTAGTCAATGCATCCAGCGCACTGAACGGCTCGTCAAGCAGCACGACTCCGTCCGAAGCCAAATAAGTTCTAAGCAAAGCCGCACGCTGTCTCATTCCTCCGGAAAGCTGCGCAGGGTATTTCTGCTGAGTGCCCTCCAGGCCAAACTCTTCGAAATGGCGATCCGCCTCTTCGCGTGCTTCCGCACGGTTCTTGCCTTTGAGCAAAAGCGGCAGCGCCACATTGTCGATGATCTTCTTATGCGGAAGCAGCATATCCTTCTGCAGCATATAAGCGATATTTCCGGGCTGAGAAGTTACATCGCGCTCAGCGTCTTCACTGCCCTTAAGATATACAGCCCCTTCATCAGGCGAAATGAGACCCGACACTATATTAAACAGCGTCGTTTTACCCGATCCCGAGACTCCCAGCAGCGACACCAGTTCACCCTCCTTAAGCCGGATATTGATGTCCTCGATGACCTTCTTGCCGTCATATTCTTTTGTGATGTTTTCGGTTCGTAATATGGTCATTTCTTACTCCGGTAAATATTCGTTGCTAAAACCTACATCTGTGAGATCCTTAGCGCAAAGCTCGTTATCATAGAGCCACTTATAAAATCCGTTCCATCTTGCCGCATCCATCACGCCCCAGCTTGAAGCGTCATCTATGTACAGCGGCGATAAAAACTTCTGGCTTGCCTTCACCAGCTCCTCTGCCTGTGCCAGCGAGCCCGTATTGTCTCCTGCTATCAGCATATCTGCTGCCTCTTCAGGGTTTTCTGCGGCGAATTCATATCCGCGAGCTGTCGCCGCCAGAAATGCCTTGGCTGTTTCCGGATCTTCTGCCAGGAAATCGTTGTTTGCGATAATTACAGGTGTGTAGTAGTCGAATGTCGGATCAATATCGGCAAACGCGAAATAATCCACTTCTACTCCGCTTACTTCTGCATTCACCTTAGACCAGCCTTCAAACACCCACACTGCATCTGTCTGTTCAGCCTCCAAAGCTGCAGGCTCATCAGTTATATCGTTAGGAATCAGCTGAACCTTATCGAAATCCCCGCCGTCTGCTGTAACTACGTGTTCAAGTGTCGCCAGCTCTATAGGAGAATCCCATGTGGAATATGTTCTTCCTGTAAGTCCCGCAGGAGCATCGATGCCGTCACCTGCTCTGCTCATGATTCCTGACGTGTTGTGCTGAAGTATTGCTGCCACTGCAGTGATTCCCAGAGGTTCATCCAGCGCCAGCGACGCCGCCATGGTGTCCTGCGCCTCTACTGCAAACTGCGCCTCTCCCGCCGCACACATGTGCGCCGCACCGTTTTCAGGTGGCTGTACGATCTCAACCTCGAGGCCCGCCTCTTCATACCAGCCCTGGGCCTGTGCTACATAAATTCCTGTGTGATTTGTATTCGGTGTCCAGTCCAGGCAAAACGTTATTTTCGTAAACCCGCTGTCTGTTCCTTCATCGCCGCAGCCTGTCATAGCAAACATCATGCAAAACGCCATGATGCACGCAATCATAAGGCTTGCTGTACGTCTAAATTTTCTATTCATTTTATTCCCTTTCCGCCTTCTTCCACGGCATCACTGCCTTGCTGATAACATGCACCAGCAGCAGAAGCAAAAGGCTTATAGCTATTATCAATATTATGACAGCGAACATGTTATCAAAGGCGTAAGCCTTTCTCATTCGCGTCATGTAAACACCCAGACCGTTGAAGCCGCCCAGCCATTCGGAAACTACTGCTCCTACTACGGCATATGACGAAGCTATCTTCAGGCCCGAGAAGAAATGCGGCAGCGCCGCAGGGAACTTTACATGCCTGAATATGGCAACCCTTCCGGCTCCCATAGAGCGCATGAGATCGATTTCGTCTTTATCTACGCTTTTATATCCGTCTAAAAGTCCAATGGCTATCGGGAAATAGGTGGTGATCACTACAAGTATGATCTTTGGCGCCATATCAAAACCGAACCAAAGGACAAGTATTGGCGCGATGGCTATTGTCGGAATGGTTTGAGTTATGATCATCAGCGGGTAAAAGGCCTTGTCGATCACGGCGAAACGATCCATGAGCGTTGCTCCCACAAATGACAGAATTATGCCGATAAGAAGACCGTATATAGTTTCCTGCAATGTAAAGCTCGCATGAAACATTATGTTTTCTATATCGCTTATGAGCGCGCCCATCACCTGTAACGGCGAAGGAAGCATGTACGACGGCACAAGTCCTGTCATGCAGACGATCTGCCATATTAAGATTATTCCTATCAGCGCGATGGCTGCAGGAAGCTTATTTGTGATGCTTTGAAACTTTCTTTTCAATGGTCAGTACGTCTCCTTCAGGCTTGTAGGCGATTTTAACGTAGGTGCTCATTGCCGGGCAGCCTGCTCTTGCCGCCACGTGCTGACACTCCTTAACGATATCCATAAGTTCATCGTAGTCACCTTCGATAGTTGTTTCGAATGGGCCTACATAATATGTGAGCCCGGTGGACTTGATATAGTCGATCACCTCGTCTACGATTCTAATCACTTCGTCGTCACTTGTTACTGACGGAAGCACTTGGATTGCTACACTTGCATTCATTGTTTTTCCTCCTTTTAGTTATTCCAACTAAATCTCGTCCCCGTATAGAAAAAAGCATCTGCCGGAGCAAATGCTTTTGATTATCGTTTTAAATACTTCCTACGATGGCATTATCCAACAGGTTAAAAGGGTCTAAGGTTTACCTTACTCTCAGCCTCTCGCAGAAGCTCCCCCGATTCGATTCAATTGTGAGTTAATGATACACCCGACAAGTTTAGGTGTCAAGTGTTCTGTTATTTGGCGTCATCACCCATCAGCATGTGGTGAAGCTGTGCGTTTCTTTCTTCTGACCAGGAATACTCCTGCAGGTATACGCCGTTGTATTTTTTAGCGGCGCGTTCATCGCCTGCGAGGATTCTGTAAAGGTCGCAATCCACCCTGTCAGTCTGAAGGTAACGCCTGTTTTCCGAAGTTGTAAGCAAGTCCTCAACACCGGCCTCGCTCAATGCGTCCACAACCCTCTTATACGTTACTCTGAACAGCGACTGTGTATTCTCCTCGTTCGGACGGTCAGGCCACAAGTATGCGATTCCCTCTCTAGGAGAAAGTCCACTTGTGCCCTTTTCCACCAGAAGCGCGAAAAGCTCGCGCGTCTTGACGCCGCGAAGCTGCACCGCCTTGCCCTTTACAGTAAGAGAAAGAGACGGGATCGTTTCTATCACGATATCTCTGGCAAATTTATCGCTTTTTTCACACTTGTCAAGGTGCTTTCTTATGTCCTCTATCATGTACGGCTTCAACAGATATCCTGCTGCCTCTACATCCCAGGCATCTAATGCATATTGGCTGTATGCCGTAACGAAAACTACCATTATCTCACTATCTATTTCATGGAGCTTAACAGCTAGATCCAGCCCATGAATCCCGGGCATCTGCATGTCTAAAAATGCGATATCTACACGGTGGAGCTTTGCATATTCCAATGCCATTTCTCCATCCTGAAACATAACCAAGCTGTCAACATCAGAAAACTTGTCTACTGTAAACTTGAAATTCTCAAGTGCAGGACGCTCATCATCTACATAAATTACATTCATACGCTTGCCCCCTTCTTGGGTAGTTCTATTATCGTTTCTGTACCCTTACCCTGTGCGCTTCTTATGCTCATTTTTCCGTTCATAAAATATTGCAAACGGAAGCGTATATTCTTCATGCCTACGGAGCCTTCTCTCGAAGCTTTCTCCGTATCATAACCTACACCGTCATCGATGATTTTGATATAAATATTATTGGAGTCTTCATAAGTTTTAAGCACTATCGTTCCGTCGCCCTTTTTAGGGACAATACCGTGCTTTATAGAGTTTTCAACGATTGGCTGAAGAATAAGTGCAGGCATTTTAAAATTCACAACTTCAAGCTCTTTTATGAAGTTGATTTTATCTGCAAAGCGCACTTGCTCGAGGGCAATGTAGTCCTCAAGTCTATTAAGCACTACGTCAAAAGTTACCGGTTCGTCGTTTTGCATTAAGTCTACGTTGGCTCTCAAATAACGAGAGAACTGCACTACTGTTTGGTCTGCTTTTTCAGGGTCGTATTTACACATGCCACTGATAGCATTCAGAATGTTGAATACGAAATGGGATCTTATCTGGCCCATCATCATTGTGGCCCTGTTGCCGATAAGCTGTCTTTCTTTATCTATCAGCATGTTTCTATTGCTTACATAATAGTATATAAACACGATGCCCTTAAGACTTATAGCTATCAAGAACGCTATTAGCGTGAAGAACAGATTGGCAGACGTGCCTGTAGTATAGAATATTACGGCATCGCCTATTATACCTACCAGGAGCACCCAGAGAGCAACTCGGTCCATACGATCTACAGGTCCCGGATTCTTCGTTCTATGTGCCAGGATCAGACTGTGCGCTATCATTATAAGACCCAGCATGAGAATTACGTGAACGCCCTTAAGCACTTCTCGAATATCCATAACGCCTGCAAGGTCCAGCGACATTAAAACGATGCTGATTATACCGATAATAATGCAGTAGATATCGGCCACATTTCCTCTCGTTCTTATCTTCTGTGCCTTGATCATCGGGATTATTCCTACCATCAACGCCAGAACAGACATATAGAACAGAAGCACCGGCTTCTCAGGATTAAGGAACGGCGAGAAGTCTGTGTCGGTAAATCTCCACATTCCGAGCAGGACAGAGAAAATTCCCAACGGAAGTGCTTCGTTCATTTTTTTATCCTTCCACATCATATATATCGAAAGTGCAAGAAAGATAAATCCCAGAACTATCGCAAGTCCGCTTATCATGAGTATCGGCAGATTCTTAGACAGCGAATTGACAATTATCTGTGTTTCCTGTCCCATCAGGAACTCAACCTCGTTATCAATAACGCTTTCATATGCCGGCATCAGTTCTATGCGCACCTGTTTACCGATGTCCCTATCGTACAGCGGCACGATGGTCCAGTTCGATCCCGGAGTCTTGATTATATCCAGCTGATCGGAGTGCTGCAGATGATAAACCTCTTTATCGCCTATAAACACTTTTATGTATTGATGTGACGTATAAAACGCCAAGCAAACGTCATATTTATGCTGCTCTTTAAGGGTAAAACTGTGTTCAATTATACAGCCTGCCGGAGCCTCCTCAGACTCGATCACTTTCGTTTCGAGGTTTTTCACTTGGCGAACTTCATTGTTTACACGTTTATCCACAACATCTATATTCTCTACATTTAAAAGAAAAAGCAGAAATACCGCCATAAGAAAGGCGGTCAATAAAAATATAAATGCTGAAGTTGGTGCTAATCCTGTTTTTATTGTTTTCTTCTTCATGGCTTCATTCTATCATACCGATACAACATTTGCGACGGAAAAATAAGAAACGTACTCGAGCTTGTATTTACTGTCCGGAACTATATGCTTATGAAGTTCGATGAAATAATCATCAGTCATGCTTGCCATATAATCTGTAACGATCTGATTTGGTTCTTCAAGGTTATATGCACTCTGCGGTTTATAGAACTTATTTTGGTTTTCTATGAAATCAAGATGATGCTTGAAAATAGGCGACTTCGCGTTTTCTGTCCTAAGGTCTTCAAGTAGCTTGTAATACACTTCGCCGAACATCTCTCTCATGATTTCATAATTCTCGCTGACTTCTGCGCTATCGTATATGATGGCATAATTCTCTTTTTTAGCCGTCTTTAAGTCGTTATATACGTTCTCGCTGAGCAGCAGATGGTCCTTGCCGTAGCTGTTTTCAACTATGTCTACTGTTATGTTGTTTATGATCTGCGCGTTGGTATCGCCGATGCTGCTGGTAGTAAAGCTTCGTCCTTGATCGATGAGCTTGGTAGTTGTCGCATCTTGTCTATCCTTGCCGAGATACGCCACCATATCGCATATTCTGACTACACATCCCTCGAGGGTCATCGGCACCATTGTCTTGATTGCCGCGCCGCCATCTGTATAGCAAAGCTCTACGCTTCTGTCAAAATCATCAAATGTCTTCCCGAATTCCGGTCTGTATTCCTTCATCTCGAACTCGCCGTTGTGGCACAACACTCCATCGAGACACTGCAGACTGACGTTCCTGGCAAAGAGCTTGTCTAAGATGCGTGCGCTTTGGACGTTATGATTAAAAGCCCTGCCGGTTTCCTTCTCAAGCAGTTCGCTTAAGAATTTTTCTCCCGCATGGCCAAACGGCGTGTGCCCCAGGTCGTGTCCCAGCGCGATGGCTTCGATCAGATCCAGATTGAGACCCAGCAGCCTGCCGATATTTCTCGCGATTCGCGATACCAGCTGCACGTGGAGTCCTCTCCTGCTGATGTCGTCGTTTTTATACAGCGAAAACACCTGCGTCTTGTCAGTGTAGCGATTGTAATACGGCAGATGGATTATCTTCTCCACATCGCGCACGAAAGCCGGACGCAAAAGGCTGTTCTTGTCCCAATCCATGTTACGTCTGATGACCGCCGCATCCTCGCACCTGTGCGGATTCAGCCTTCCTGCATCAAGGTCCGCTTTTATCTGCTCCTGCAGAGATTCGCTAAGTTTTTTATAATTATGTTTGGACATGGTTACCTCCAAATCGGTTTTTAATAGCTTCTGCTACTCGAATGATATCACTATGGCTGTTAGGTGTCAATTTTGGAGGGAGCGTTGTTGACAACGGTCCTGTCTGATGTTACGTTTACTTATATAAACGCGAAAGGAGACTGCCATGAAAGCAGCACTTGCACAAATATATTCAACAAAAGGAGACCCACAAGCCAATCTGGACAAGATGGCCTCGGTACTTAAAGAAGCCGCTGCAGGCGGCGCCGACCTGGTCTGCTTTTCCGAACTTTTTTACTGCGGCTATGACATATCCCGCGAAGAGTTGGAACGCCTTGCCATCTGCTGTGACGGTCCTAAGCATGCAAAGCTCAGGGCCCTGGCGGCTGACGCCGGCGTGCATCTTCTTATAAGTTATCCTGAAAAGGATCCCGAAACGGGAGACATCTATATCGCGGCATCGCTGATAGACGATAACGGTGATCTGCTGCTGAATCACAGGAAAACCTACAGATGGGGAGATGAGAAATCCAAGGTTTAAGGCGGCTCCGGCTATGAAGTCTGCGACACTAAATTCGGCCGCA
>JAUMXT010000038.1 GCA_030529015.1 Bacillota bacterium
CTGTTCATTATTCGGAGAAGCGAGAAAATACAGCATGTATGAGATTTGCGCTTTTTCACAACATTATCTGAATTGTTCTCCGTTTATTGATTTTTCTAAATCGTTATATGTTGCACTATCGTTTGCGCTTAAGGGAAAATCCAGCTTTACGGACGATGGTATATTGTACACGGTGGAAATCAACGATCCTGAGAACTATACTAACGATAGAGTCACGGCAGAGTGTTGGCTCAATGATTATTTCGTAAGAGTGTATGATAATGGAGGTTCAAACAAGAATAAAAGCAAGATAGAAAAGAGCTCTCCCGAGGCGAAGCTCATCGATATAGCTACAAACGACCGTATGAAATTCCAGCAGGGCGTTTTCCTGTTGTTAAATAACTTCAACTTGGTGAACAAGCTGTATTTAACTAAGAAGGTCAGAAGTAGCGTGAAAATCACCAAGCATATATTAAATAAAGAACTTTGTCCACAGCTGACAGAACTTGTTACGAAAGAGGCTCCATGGTACAGTTTTGATAACCTTTTGGACATCAGTGAAGGCATTCAAACTGCTATCAACTACAACAGAAGCAGCCTTTAAATGCAGGGTATTTAACATAAACTTAACATTTACTTAACGGCAATGCGCTTTTTAACAAATATTTTTTACATTAGAATATATTAGGTTAAGAAGTATGAAGCTGCATTTGGATTATTAGTAAAGCAAGGAGATTGGCATGGACGGTTTACAAATCGCATTAACATTATTCGGAGGTCTGGCATTATTCATTTACGGGATGAATTTAATGAGTGACGGACTTCAGAAGGCAGCAGGAGAGAAGATGAAGAGCATTTTAGGAATGCTCACTAAGAATCCGCTCATCGGAGTACTTGCCGGAGCATTGGTAACGGCAGTTATTCAGAGCAGTAGTGCTACTACTGTTATGGTTATAGGCTTCGTAAGCGCAGGACTTATGAATTTGCCACAGGCAATCAGTATCATCCTCGGAGCTAACATCGGTACAACTATTACTGCTCAGCTGGTTGCGTTTAAGATCGGTGACTATGCATGGGCATTCGTAATTCTCGGATTTATCATGTATTTCTTCATGGCGAAGAGAGAAAAGTTTACTGATATAGGACAAGTTTTATTCGGGTTCGGTGTTCTGTTCGTCGGCCTTAATATAATGGGCGATGCAATGAAGCCACTTTCAGCAACTCCTGAGTTCGCTGACCTGATGTTGAATGTAGCTGATACACCTGTTTTAGGGGTAGTGGTCGGGGCACTGCTTACAGCGGTCATCCAGAGTTCGTCTGCATCGATTGCGGTGCTGCAGAATCTGGCAAGTACTGCAGGCCCTGATGGTATAACAAGTATAATAGGTTTGGTAGGAGCAATACCGATCTTGTTCGGTACTAATATAGGTACTACTATAACTGCACTTTTAGCTTCAATCGGAGGCACTATCAATGCGAAGAGAACTGCTATTGCACATACTGTGTTTAACATCGGCGGTACGTTGCTCTTCATATGGTTTACTCCATATATTGCGGATTTGATACAATTTATTACGCCGGGTGAGGAACTGGATGTTATATCCAGACAGATAGCGAATGCGCATCTTTCCTTTAACGTAGCGACTACTATAGTATTCCTTCCGCTGATAGGAGTACTTGTAAAAATCGTTACTAAGCTCGTTCCTGACAGAGTTGAAATCAAAGATCCGATGGCATCAATGTATCTGGACTACAATGTACTTGAACAGCCATTTGCAGCAATACATCTGGCAACTAAGGAACTTGCCAGAATGGCTGAATTCACCGCAGAAATGTTGGTTGAATCGAAGAAAGCATTCCTCAGCAATGACACTACAGCATACGAAAATGTTAAGCAAAAGGAATTGCATGTTAACCACTTAAGAGACATGATAATCAACTACTTGTCATCTATGTTCTTTACAGAAACGGTAACGGAACAACAGGCAAGAACTATTTCAAGCCTTATGCATGTAGTTGCGGATATCGAGCATATAGGTGATAATTGTGAAAACATTGCAGACTTTGCCAAGGAAAAGATCGACAATGGATACCACTTCTCTGATGCAGCTTATGCTGAAATATATCAGTGTTTCGACCACATGGGCAAGATGCTGAAGAATTCCATTGCTGCATTAAATGACGGGAATAAAGAGCTTGCAGATCTTATCCTGCAGCAGGAAGATGAGCTGGATGCAATGGAAAGCGAATTCAGAGTAAAGCATATGCATAGACTTGATGCTAATGAATGCTCACCTGAATTCACAGTACTCTACATGGACGTTATCCATAACATTGAAAGAATGGGCGATAACTGTGAAAACATTGCTAAGGCTGTAAAGGACAATCTCAGCTTCAAGCATTTTGAAAACAATTAATAAACAGAAGTGTTAAGGGACGGTTAATTTTAACCGTCCCTTTTGATTTTTTGGAGGGTTGTTTTACATTCATTTAACTATTATTTAACCATAATAGTCTATTTTGAAATCTCTATGTAATTTATTATATGTTTGTAAATTGAAAATCATAATTAAGCATAAGATATATAGAGAAGGAGAAAAAAATGAACGGAGAAACATTACAACTGATAATGACAATGCTTGGAGGACTGGCATTGTTTATATTCGGAATGAATTTCATGAGTGACGGTCTTCAGAAATCAGCGGGAGACAAGATGAGAAGCATTCTCGCGATGCTTACAAGAAATCCACTGCTTGGAGTTGTAGCAGGTGCACTGGTAACTGCAGTCCTTCAGAGCAGTAGTGCCACTACAGTTATGGCAATAGGATTTGTAAGTGCGGGACTGATGAAGCTTCCTCAAGCCATAAGTATAATTCTGGGTGCCAATATCGGTACAACAATAACAGCGCAGCTTATAGCCTTTAAAATCGGAGATTACGCGTGGGCATTCGTTGCAATAGGATTTGTACTGTATTTCTTTATGAAGAAAAAAGAAATCGTTTCATATATCGGTCAGACACTTTTCGCATTTGGTGTACTCTTCGTAGGCATCAATATAATGGGAGATACTATGAAACCGCTGGCAGGATCGCCGGTGTTCGTGGACCTTATGGTTCAGGTTCAGGACGTTCCGGTTCTGGGTGTTCTGCTGGGAACAGTGATGACAGTTATAGTACAGAGCAGTTCAGCTACTATAGCTGTACTTCAGAATCTCGCTTCAACGGCCGGTGCTGATGGAATCTCAAGTATAATAGGGCTTGAAGGAGCTCTGCCAATACTTTTCGGTGACAATATAGGTACTACAATAACAGCGGTGCTGGCTTCCATAGGAGCATCCGTAGCTGCTAAAAGAACTGCTGCAGCGCATGTTATCTTCAATCTTACAGGAACATTGATCTTCATATGGTTTATACCGTATTATGCAGATTTCATCGAAATGATATCACCTAAGGGACCTGAAATAGAAGTGATATCAAGACAAATCGCGAATGCGCATCTCTGCTTCAACTTACTTAACACAATAATATTCCTGCCACTGATCGGAGTACTGGTTAAAGTAGTATCTAAGATAGTTCCTGAAAAGCCTATGGACAGGCTTCCTTCAGACCCTGTTTATCTTGATTACAACGTGTTAGAGCAGCCGTTTGCAGCAATGCACCTGGCAGTTAAAGAGCTCGTAAGACTTGGCAAAATGGTGTTGGAAATGGTAGATACATCACAGAGTGCCCTCGTTGAAAGCGATAATACCAAGGTTCAGAAGGTGATGAGTGATGAGAATGCCGTTAACGATCTGCAGGAAAAGATAGTGAACTACCTGGCTACTATGCTTACAAGAGAAACCTTGACTGAAGAACAGGCATTAAGCGTATCAAACCTTCTGCATGTTGCATCGGATATCGAGCGCGTGGGTGACCACTGCAAAAATATTGCAGAGTTTGCAGAAGAAAAAATAGGCAATTCATATGAGTTCTCAGAAGAGGCCTATACAGAAATAAACGAATGCTTCAAACTTGCTAAAAGCATGGTAAGCGAAAGTGTTACTGCGCTTGAATCAAATGATGAAACTGCAGCTCACAACATCAGAGATCTCGAAAGAGAAATGAATACTAAGGAAGAAATGCTCAGAAAACGTCATATGGTTAGACTGAACGAAGGAAAGTGTTCACCTGAATTCACAGTAATATATACTGACGTTATCCATAACATAGAAAAAATCGGAGATTATTGTAACAACATAGCTGATGCAGTACTTTCAGATGAGTAATATATATATGTAGAAATAATACCAAACTTGTTGAGGATAAAAAGCAAAAATGTTACAATGGATAAAAGCTTTATAAATGTAACTTTGCATTTTAAAAAGGAGTAATTATGGCAACGAAGAAAATCCTTATTATCGAGGATGAACCAAATATCAGAGAGCTTGTGTTATATAATCTCAAGACTAACGGCTATGAAGGGATCGCAGCAGAAGATGGTATTATGGGCATCACCATGGTGCACCGTGAAAAACCGGATCTCATTCTTTTAGATATAATGCTGCCGGGTAAAAACGGTTTTGAGATTTGCAAGGAACTTCGTGACGAAGGAAATAATACTCCTATTATTATGATGACAGCCAAAACCGAGGAAGAAGACAAGGTCACAGGACTTGAATATGGTGCGGATGACTATATTTCAAAACCTTTCGGAATCAGGGAAATGATGGCCAGAATAAAGGCTGTTATAAGAAGATATGAGACTGTCGGTGAAGCAAGAGACGTTAAAGAAAAGGCTTCAGAAACGATATTAACAATAGGTGAGCTTACGTTAAATGTGGAAAGACACGAAGTTACCGTAGCAGGCAAAAATGTTGAGCTTACTCTTAAAGAATTTGAACTTCTCAAATATCTTATGCAGAACAGAGGTCGTGTTTTTTCCAGAGATCAGCTGTTGAATAAGATCTGGGGCATAGATTATGCCGGAGAAACAAGAACAGTAGATGTTCACATCAGACATTTAAGGCAGAAGCTTTCAGAGGAATATAACGATGAAGGCTATATAGAAACCATTAGAGGAAAAGGGTATAAGGTTAAATGAAAAAGAAACTGATACTTTTGATGGTCGAAGCAGTTGCACTCGAACTGATTGCAACTGGTGTCATAACGAAATTTTGTGGGGAAAACGGTTTATTTTTCCCTATTTTCGCTGTAGCTACCATTACTATAGCAGTTTTGATTTATTTCCAGGGAAATTCAATGATTCTCAAACCACACGCAGAGGAGATGAAGGCGCTTGAGGAGGCGGCTAAAGAAAGCAAGGAGGCCGAGCTACTCAGGAGAGAATTCGTTGCCAACGTAACTCATGAACTCAAGACACCGCTGACATCGATATCAGGATTCATTGAAACACTGCAGGACGGCGCTGCCGAAGATCCTGAAATCAGGCATAAATTTATCGATATAATAGCGATAGAAACTGCCAGATTGAAGAGGCTTATCCAAGACCTGCTGGTGCTTTCGGATATTGAGAACAGAAGAGACTCAGACGGCATTGAGTTTAACGTGAAAAAAGCGGTGGAAGATACTGTGGAAGCATTAAAGCCGATCGTTGAAGCCAAAAACATATCCGTTATACTTCAGCTGGATGAAACGGCTGTAATCAAGGGTTCATTAGACAGATTCAGACAGATGATGGTAAACCTCATCGAAAATGCAGTCAAGTATTCGGATGAGGGCGGCAGGATATGGGTGAAGGCAATAAAGACAGAAGGTAAATTAACAGTAAGTATAAAAGACGAAGGCATGGGCATAGCGCCGGAACATCATGACCGTCTTTTTGAGAGATTCTACAGAGTAGATAAATCCAGATCCAAAAAGGCAGGAGGCACAGGTCTGGGTCTTTCCATTGTGAAGCATATCGCTGTTTTATTCGGTGCTTCTCTTAAGGTGGAAAGTCAGGTTGGCGAAGGAGCAGAATTCTTTATCATATTTAATGAGGAGGTAAATAGTGCATCTTGATTATCTGATTTCCGATTTAGCTTTGATTCTTATAGTGGCAGCGATTGTCACACTTATATTTAAAAAAATAAACCAGCCTGTAGTGCTGGGCTACATTGTTGCGGGCTTTTTGATAAGCCCCAATTTTATTTATATGCCAACTGTAGTTGAATCGGCTGATATCCATGTGTGGGCAAATATAGGTGTTGTTTTCTTGATGTTCGGACTCGGCCTTGAGTTCAGTTTCAGAAAGATAGCAACAGTAGGCGGTAGCGCTTTTGTTATTGCCCTCACGGTAATGAGTGCTATGATCATCATCGGTGCGGGAGTTGGCAGCATGATGGGTTGGGATAAAATGGACTGCATATTCCTTGGGGGAATGCTCAGTATGTCGTCGACGATGATAATACTCAAGGCATATGAAGAGTATGACCTAAAAAAGAAGAAGTTCGCGCAAATCGTTCTGGGAACATTAGTTGTAGAAGATATTGCGGGGATTTTTATGATGATAATTCTCACTACTATTTCAGTCAGCCGAAACGTCTCGGGAGCAGAGATGGTGACCGAAATAGGAATGATGCTCGTATATCTTGCCATCTGGCTTCTGCTGGGAATATATATGGTCCCTACGATACTTAAGAAAATCGCAAGATTTCTAAACGATGAGATGACGCTGATAGTTTCAGTGGGCTTTTGTATGGGAATGGTAGTAATAGCCAATCTGATAGGATTCTCATCTGCTTTAGGCGCATTCATGGCAGGATCCATACTTGCAGGGACGGTTCAAGTTGGGAAAATAGAGCGTATAATAAGTCCTATCAAGGACCTTTTCGGCGCGATATTCTTCGTATCTGTCGGTATGCTTATCGAGCCGGATCTTCTCGTCGAATATATAGGACCTATAATAATAATCACTCTTGTAACTATTGTAGGCCAGATGCTGTTTTCAACAGCCGGGATTTTGCTTTCCGGTCAGCCGCTCAATATAGCCGTTAAAGGCGGCTTCAGCATGGTGCAGATAGGGGAATTTTCTTTCATCGTAGCAACACTGGGCATGAGCCTTGGCGTAATAAGCGACTTCCTTTTCCCTATAATAGTTTGCGTATCTGTTATAACTACATTCACAACACCCGTATTTATCAAGAATGCTGACAAGGCTTATGCCTTTATAGATAAGAAGATGCCTGCAAAAGTCAAGGCGTTTATAGTCAGAAATACTTCTGAAAACCAGAGCGATTCCGATAAGAATAAGGACTGGATGATTTATATCAGAAAGGTGCTCTTGAGAACATTGCTGTGCTCGCTGATGCTGTTCGTTATATATATGGGCGGGAAAGTATATTTAGCACCTATGCTTCATCAAATGTTTGAATCGGATATCACCGCCGACATCATAATGGCTATAGTACTGTGTATCATTATGGCTCCGTTCGTGAATTTCATGCACGGTACCAACAGGGCACTGTTTACTAAACTGTGGCTTAGCGGACGGTCCAATAAGCTGCCGCTCCTTACTCTTAAGGCTATCAGAGTGATCATATCAGCGTGTTTCGTTGCGCTTGTACTTAAAGAAGCTCTTAATATACCGTTTTTGCTGTTGGTGCTGATAGCATTTATTCCGACAATGATGCTGATAAGATCTGATTATCTGAATGGCAAAACTATTAACCTTGAATTGACTTTCATCGCAAACTTTTCAGAAAAGATTCTGGCAAGAGAAAAGAAGGAGAGAGGTATCAGAGGAGAATACCATTGGCTTAATGAATCTCTTCAAGTTGCGGAATTTCAGGTAGTTGATACTGTGGAGAACAAGAATATATATGACTTTGCCAAGAGTAAAGGTTTCATAGTAACGATAATCAAAATCATCAGAGGTGAACAGTACATAAATATGCCGAGCGGAGACGAACAAGTGTTGGAAGGCGACATCCTCCATATGCTGGGAACTGCAGATGAAATCGAAGCATGTACAATGCTTCTTGAAAACAGGTCGTGTATCGAATATACAGATAGAGAAGACGTCATGCTTAAGGACTATATATACGGTCAGACTTTTTACGGTATCAAAGAGGAACAGCAGCTTATCTGTTGTCCGATAATTATCGATAAAGACTCGGAATTTTTGAAGAAGTCAATCAAAAATTGCGGACTTAGAGAGAAATACAGAGGAACTGTAATAGGCATAGAGAGGGGAAATCTACCTATAATAAATCCGGACATAGATACCATCTTGCAACAAGGTGATTTGGTGTGGGTAATAGGCAGCAAGAGAATGGCTGACACCCTTATAAAATGCGATGTTCTGCACGATCCGTCATGGTCTGAAAAAAGAACAAGAAAACAACGTGGAATTTATTGAAAGCAAGACTTTGGAGTGTTAAAATAACGTTGGAGTCACTTGTAAAGTGACAATGTTTTTTTTAGTATCGTGTATACAATATAATATATACCTAAATGATACAATTAAAAAACACATAAGGAAGTAATTAAATTTGGAGGTGACGATACATGAGTAACATTCACAAACAGGCTATGCAGGTCCTGGCTTTACTGCCGGGTGTTGACTGCGGCGGCTGCGGCGGCTGTGGCTACGCGACCTGTGAAGCATGTGCAGAGGCAATTGCCAAGACAGGAAAGATAACTCTTTGTCCTGCTTGTGACAATGATGCCATCAAAGCTATTGCTGATGCTATGGAAGTTGAAGCAGTAGAAGTAGAACAGAAGGTAGCATTTATCAGATGTGCCGGAGAAGCTGCAGGTAAGAAAAGATTTGCAGGACTCGAAAGCTGTCAGGCTGCCAAAGACGCCGGATTTTTACATAGCGAGTGCCAGTGGGGCTGCATAGGTTTAGGCAGCTGTATCGAAAAATGTGAATTCGATGCGATGACACTGGTTGACGGACAGGTAATAATCGACAAAGAAAAATGTACAGGCTGTATGGCATGTATGAAAGCATGTCCTCAGGAACTGATCACTATGGTACCTGAAGATGCAACAAACTTTATTCCTTGTTCATCAAAAGCTTATGAAGCGATGACTTTAGAAACTTGCGGACACGGATGTATCGGATGTGGAGAATGTGAAAAGGCTTGTCCACAGGAAGCTGTTAAAGTTATCGACAACTGCGCTGTTATCGACTATGACAAGTGTGTAGGCTGCGTAGCATGTACAGTTAAATGTGAAAAGAAAATAATAGTAGACGAACTTCATGACCTTACTAAGGTTAAGGAAGAAATCGCTTTCGTTAAATGCGTTGGCGGTGCTAAGGCTAATGAAAAGCTCAAGGCTCTCGGCGTTGAATGGTGCAGTGAAGCTGCAAAGCTCAACATGAGCGCTATGGGACTTTGCGAATACGGATGCGTAGGTCTTGGTGCATGTACAAAGGTATGTCGTTATGATGCTATCTCCGTTGAAAGCGGCGTAGCAGTAGTAGACATCGAAAAGTGCGTAGGATGCGGAGACTGCATGAGAGCATGTCCTAGAGATATGATCGTTCTGGCTCCATACGTAGGCGTTAAGAGAGTGCCTTGTAACTCAAGAGATAACTATGATGAACGTCTCAGAGTTTGTGATGTAGGCTGTATCGGATGCGCTGACTGTGCAGAAAACTGCCCTAACAACGCTATCGAAATGGTAGCAGGAAACCCTGTTATCGATGGCGAAAAATGTGAAAACTGCGGAGTATGTTCATACGTATGCTCAAGAGGACTTATCGCTGAGCGTATCGTACCTGAATACAATTATCTGCAGGTAGATGCTATGAAAATAGACGAAGAAAATTCAGATGAAAGGAAGTGGTAATGATGAGATATAAGAAAACTATGGACGGCAACACAGCTGCAGCTCACGTTGCCTATGCTTTTTCAGAAGTGGCAGCCATTTATCCTATCACTCCTTCATCCGTAATGGCTGAAAATATCGATGAATGGACTAACCATGACAGAAGAAATATCTTCGGTGAGCAGGTTAAAGTAGTAGAAATGCAGTCAGAAGGCGGTGCTGCAGGTGCTGTACACGGTGCCATCACAGCAGGAGCTCTGACAAGTACATTCACTGCTTCACAGGGTCTGCTCCTGATGATCCCTAATATGTACAAGCTGGCAGCAGAAGAAACTCCTACAGTTCTTCACGTTGCAGCAAGAGCGATCTCCACACATGCACTGAGCATCTTCGGAGACCACTCAGACGTTATGGCATGCAGACAGACAGGATTTGCAATGCTTTCATCAAGAAGCACTCAGGAAGTTATGGACCTTTCAGCAGTAGCTCATCTGGCAGCTATCAAGGGCAAGGTCCCTATGCTTCACTTCTTTGACGGTTTCAGAACATCCCACGAACAGCAGAAGATCGATACTTGGGATTATGCAGACCTGAAAGAAATGATGGACTGGGAAGCTCTTAAGAGATTCAGAGCAAGATCACTGAACCCTAATCATCCACAGAGTATGGGTTCTGCAGAACAGCCTGAAACATTCTTCCAGCACAGAGAAGCATGCAACAAGTCATATGAACAGACTGTAGACACTGTTATTGAATGCATGGAACAGGTAAATGCTAAGATCGGAACATCATACAAGCCGTTCAATTATTACGGAGCAGAAGATGCAGAAGAAATCATCATCGCGATGGGTTCGGTATGTGATGCTGCAGAAGAAATCGTTGACTGGCTGAATGCCAGAGGCAAGAAGGTTGGAGTTGTTACTGTACACCTTTACAGACCTTTCTCAACTAAGCACCTGATCGACGTGATTCCTGAAACAGTTAAGAAGATCGCTGTACTGGATAGAACTAAGGAACCGGGCTCCATCGGAGAACCTCTCTTCCTTGACGTTGCAGCAGCTCTTAAGGGAAGCAAATTCGAAAACGTATTTATCGCAGGCGGACGTTACGGACTGGGTTCCAAGGATACTCAGCCTGAGGACATCCTGGCTGTTTACGAAAACCTCTGGGCTAAAGCGCCTAAGAAGGAATTCACTATTTCAATCGATGACGACGTAACTAACCTGTCTCTCAAGGCTAGCGAAAGACCTGACGTTGCACAGGAAGGAACTGTAGCATGTAAGTTCTGGGGTCTGGGTGCTGACGGTACTGTAGGTGCCAACAAGAACAGCGTTAAGATCATCGGTGACAATACTGACAAGTATGTACAGGCATACTTCCAGTATGACTCAAAGAAATCAGGCGGTGTAACTATCTCCCATCTGAGATTCGGAGATACTCCTATCAAGGCGTCATACTATGTTAAACAGGCTGACTTCGTAGCATGTCACAATGCTGCTTATGTTAACAGATACAACATGGTTGAAGACGTTAAGCCGGGCGGAACATTCCTGCTGAACTGCTCATGGGATGCACAGCAGCTGGAAGAAAGACTTCCCGGAAATGTTAAGAGCTATATCGCTAAGAATAACATCAACTTCTATACATGTGACGCTGTAACTATAGCAAGAGAGCTTGGTCTCGGCGGAAGAACAAATACAGTTCTTCAGGCTGCATTCTTCAAACTGGCTAACATCATGCCTGTTTACGATGCTGCCGAATACATGAAGGAAGCTATCAAGAACACTTACAGCAACAAGGGTAAGAAAATCGTTTACATGAACTACCAGGCTGTATCAGCAGGTATCGAAAACGTACATAAGGTAGAAATCCCTCCTCACTGGGCAGATGCTGAAGGTGAAATCGTAAGAACTGAAGCTGTAGGAAGAGATAAGCTCCATACAGATTACATCAATAAGGTTCTGAAACCAACTAACGCTATGGACGGCGACTCCATCCCTGTATCAGTATTCATGGATACTGCTAACGGAATGATTCCTGCAGGTACCGCTGCTTATGAAAAGAGAGGTATTGCAGTAGAAATTCCTGAATGGGACGCTTCTAAGTGTATGCAGTGTAACTGGTGTTCATACGTTTGTCCACATGCTGTAATCAGACCTTTCGTACTTACTAAGAAAGAAGCTGCGGCAGCTAACGTTGAAGCTATCCAGTTCAAGGGTGACCACGATAAGCTGTTCACACTGGGAGTTTCAGCTCTTGACTGTACAGGATGCGGCTCATGCGTTGAAGTATGTCCTTCAAGACAGAAGGCTCTGAAGATGGTAATGGCTGAAGAAACTGCAGATGCAGCTCAGGCTGAATACGATCACCTCTTTGCTAACATCGACAACAGCGATCTGGGAATCAAGGCTGACTCAGTTAAGAACTCACAGTTCAGACAGCCGCTTCTCGAGTTCTCAGGCGCATGTCCTGGTTGCGGAGAAACTCCATATGCTAAGCTGATCACTCAGCTGTTCGGCGACAGAATGTACATTGCCAACGCTACAGGATGTTCATCCATTTGGGGATGTTCAGCTCCATCAACTCCTTATACAGTTAACAAAGAAGGTAAGGGTCCTGCATGGTCCAACTCCCTCTTCGAAGATAACGCTGAATTCGGATATGGTATGGCAGTAGCTGTTAAGGCAAGAAGAAATGAACTGAAGACTCACGTAGAGCGTCTTGCTAAGGATGAACACTTTGCAAAGGCTGCAAATGCTTGGCTCGACAATATGAATAACGCTGAACTGGCAGGAAAACTGGGTGAAGAACTTGTTGCACTTTGCAAGGATTACACAGTTATCGAAGACGCTAAGTACGTAGTAGAAAATGCAGATATGCTGACTAAGCCATCAATGTGGATCTTCGGTGGTGACGGATGGGCTTACGATATCGGTTACGGCGGTCTCGACCACGTACTGGCATCAGGCGAAAACGTTAACGTTCTCGTATTCGATACAGAAGTTTACTCCAACACAGGCGGTCAGGCTTCCAAGTCAACTCCTGTAGGTGCAGTAGCACAGTTCGCTGCAGGCGGTAAGGCTGTTAGAAAGAAGGATCTGGCACAGATCGCTATGGCATACGGCTATGTATATGTAGCTCAGATCGCTATGGGTGCTAACCCTGCACAGACTCTGAAGGCTATCAAGGAAGCTGAAAGCTATGATGGTCCTTCCCTGATCATCGCATATGCTCCATGTATCAACCACGGAGTGAAGGCAGGCATGAACAAGGCTATGCTGGAAATGAAGAATGCTGTAAGATCCGGATATTGGAATCTGATCAGATACAACCCTGACCTGATTGCTCAGAAGAGAAATCCACTGTCAGTAGACAGTGCTCCTCCTACTGAAAGCTATA
>JAUMXT010000152.1 GCA_030529015.1 Bacillota bacterium
TCTGTTATATACGCTACTTTTTTTATTAATGACTGCGATTCTGAAACAGAAACTACTACCGGATCAAAATATTTCAAATAAGAAATCCACTTTTTCATTTGGAACATTTTATCCACCTCCTTAATATTAATATACTTGCATTCTTCTGTATTATCAATCCAATATTACAATGTATATTTGTGCTGCTAACACAAGCACAGAAGGTTTGGATCCATTTATTCCATTAAAAATGTTTTTCAATACCCTCCTTCTGCCGGTTCGTCCAGTAAAGGAGGGGGAGCTCATATCAGGGAAGCTGTAGTTTATGTATATTTCTGCCGTTTTACCATCTATATACATAAAATCACATCATTTCAGCGCCATTGAGAGCGGAATTTTTATGAAAATCGCATTTTCCAGCATGTTTCGGCGTGATTTTAATCGGATTTTATGTATATGGGCATTAACGCGAACCATATATACATAAAATGGAATTAACTGGAAGTGAGCTCGCATCTCAAACCATTAAAAAACCGATGCAAAACGAATTTTGCATCGGTTTTATCAATATTTGTACCCGTTTATCTATGCTCGAAGCATGAAGTTCTTAGTGATGGTTTCCGCACTGGTGTGCATGTGCGTGTTCGTGGCAAACTGAACCAGTTGATACGAGTTCGCCCTTCAGGTATGTTTCTACTGCAGTCTGAGCATCGCCCTGAACACCTACGATAACTTCAACGTTTCTCTGGTTGAAGATATCTACAGCGCCGCCGCCCATGCCGCCTGAAATGATAACTTCTGCGCCGTTGTCTGCCAGGAAGTTAGGCAGAAATCCCGGACGATGACCCGGATTAGGAACGGCTTCTACTGATGTGATTTTTCCATCAGCTGTTTCGAAAAAAATAAACTGTTCGCAATGACCGAAATGGCCTGCTACTTCTTTACCCATAGCTGCTACTGCAATCTTCATAATTATCTCTCCTTTTCACGTTTAAAATAAACTCATTGTATTATCATAAATATTTTTCAATGCGTCTCTTGCCGGACAGTCGATATCGGCTATGCTGATTCCTTCGTTAGCCGCTTTTGACGCACTTTTATCGTATGGTATCTTTCCTGTAAACGGAATGTTCACTTCTTCGCAAAACGCTTGTATCGCCTCGGTGTTTTCAGGGCTCACGTCCCATTTATTCACGCAAACCGCCAGCCTTGTTCCGAAGCTTGAAGCAGTTTTTATAAGTCGTTTCAAGTCACTTATACCGCTGAGACTCGGCTCTGCCACCACCAGCACCAGGTCCATCCCGCTGACTGATGCGATCACCGGACATCCTATGCCGGGCGATCCGTCGAATATGGCGATATCGGTTTCAGGCGCGTTTTTCAAAAGCGCCATCTTCACTTCGCTTACCAGTTTGCCGGAATTGCCGCGTCCCATTTTCAAGATGGCAGTCGAGAACACTCTGTCTTCCATGTACAGTTTGTTAGTTCCTGCCACATCTGTGTGAAGCGCCGCCGCTTGCTGTGGACATACGTAAGTACATACACCGCAGCCTTCGCATGCATATTCGTTAACTGAATAATGACCATCATTCTCAACTATAGCATCAAATCTGCAGTGCGCTTTGCATATACCGCAGCTTATGCATTTTGCAGGATCTATATCAGCCTTATCTCCGCCCATAAAGTCAGAAACGAGAGGCTCTGCGCTTTGCTCGGCAACAAGATGCAGGTTCGGAGCATCCACATCGCAGTCAGCGATCGCCTTCGCCTGCGAAAAACGTATGAACGCAGCGGCCGTGGTAGTTTTGCCTGTGCCGCCTTTGCCGCTCAAGATCAACAGCTTCTTCATACTGCACCTCCGATCTCATCAAGGATGGCCTTGAAGGTGTTTCTGACAGCTTCGTTTTTTTCTGATGCGATCTGCCCGTCGGCCACAAGCGCCGCCACATCAGGGTCATAACCGATCCTTGCCAGCACCGGCAGATCGTTTTCCCTGCAAAACTGCTCGAGAGGTTCATAAGGCTCCGTCTGCTTATTGATAACTACGCCGCACTTTTTATCCAAAAGCGTCGCCAGCTCATGCACCATTTTGAAATTGTGAAATCCGAACGCGGTCGGCTCGACTACCAGCACGCAGTAATCGGCTTCCATCACGCTTTCCATGACGGAACATGCGCTGCCCGGCGGACAATCTATTATCGTCGTTTCTCCGGTCTTATCCAAGGCCTCTTGTATAACAGGCACGCCCGAAGCTTCTCCCGGCTCCAGAACACCCGTTACCACGCGAATATCTCCGTAGTTTCCAGTCTCGATTTCCCCGATAGGTTTCGGAACTTCAGTAACTGCGCCTTCAGGACAAACGAGCATGCAGCCGCCGCAGCTGTGACAAACTTCCGGAAATACTACAGGTTTTTCCTTGATATAAATCAGCGCATGGAAGCGACAAAAATCAACACATTTTCTGCAACCCGTACATTTCGCTGCATCAAATTCCGGAAGCAGCGTGCTCACGACTTCCTTCTCCGTATTTTCAGGTTTAAGGAAAAGTCTGCCGTTAGGCTCTTCGACGTCACAATCTATATATGTCGCCTTCCCTGCCGCCATCGCCAAATTGACTGCCGTAAAGGTTTTGCCCGCGCCACCTTTACCGCTCAAGCATGCTATTCTCATTGCACACCGTGGAATCCGCCGTGGAATTCAGTAAGCTCATCAAGCTTGCCGTTTTTCAGATCGGCCAGATCATCCGCTGCGGCTTTGTTTATGGATTTATATATTTTCATATCGGCAGCCTTGAACACATCCGCCGCATTCTGACCGCATCTAACAGTGATCAGAACATCGACCTTATTGTCCACTAAAAACTGAGCCGCCTGGATGCCGGCACCGCCCTGCGCCTGAGCCGCCGGATTTTCAACGATCGTTTCCTCGCCATCCTCATTGAACATGAAGAAAGGCGCGCGCGCCAATACGATGCACACATCCTGTTTATTTTCGTCTAAAGGAATTGCTATTTTCATAACGTCCGCCTCCTATTCTTATTATGATATAAGTATAGCAATATAAATGGCATATGTCAATAACTTGGTTGGGTTTGGGGTGGGTT
>JAUMXT010000153.1 GCA_030529015.1 Bacillota bacterium
CCCATCATAAACATATAGAACAACAATACTGCCAGAGAGAACAGGTCAGTATTTCTGGATGGTTTTGCCTTACCAACAACAATTTCAGGAGCCATGAAGCGGGGTGTGCCGTACACAGAACTATTGTCGATGCCGTTTGCAGAAACATTATCATTATCGCAAATCAAGACATCTCCGTTATCAGGATCAAAGAACAAATTTCCAAAGGAAATATCTCGATAACTGTAGCCCATTGCATGGAGTTTCTGATAGCCATTGGTTAAGTTAAACGCAGCACGGCAAAGTGCGTAGAAGGAGGGCTCTGCACGGCGTTTCATCATATCCACAATGCTCTTATAATTCTTAGGGCGAAGGGGCATGATGTAGCCGAAAGGTTCTCCCTGAACCTTAAAAATTAAATCCTGCGGCCACAAGAACGACGCATCAGGCGCACCTCTGGAAATCAGATTTTCCAGAATAGATTTCTGAGCGCTTGTAGCCATGTGCTTAAAGTACCATTTCAGAGCATAATGTTTACCATTACACTCTACGTCGTAAACCTCACCCTGTCCACCAGCACCAAGCAAAGAAACAACCTTGTACTTGAGCGAACTTTCCGAGGTTAAGACAGTTCCAATTTTTAATTGACCATCCATGGTTTCAACCTCCTTATCTTATTTGCTGTAGAACAGCGTGGGTCACATTTCCATCAGGGACGAATATCTTATAGTTATCCTTGCTGAACTGAAGTTCAACGCAGTTGGCATAAGGAGTCAACGCAATCAAATCGTCCACTTTTTTATCAAATCCACTCTGATCACCAACAAAAATGATTCTTCTGTTTGTGATATAAAGGATGCCTCGAATGGTTTCGTACTGAACATTGTCTACAACATCCGTTTTACCACCGCCAAGATTTATGCGAGTTCCTTTGAACAATCCAGGCACAGAATAGCCCGTATTGCGACGCACATATCTTTTGCGAACAGTTTTCTTTTCGTAAATGGCTTTATCTATGTAATGACAAACCTCGCCATTTTTCAAAAAGATTTTGTTTGTTTTCAAGATTGGTAGCCTACCTCTAAGAATCTCCTGCTTTGCAATGTCAGGCAATATCGTAGTCACGATAGGCGTTTTAGGCTGCGGTTTAAATAAATCCAGAAATCCCATTCTTCTCACCCCCTATGTGGATTAGTGTTTCAGTATCTTCATTAAAGATGCCGCAATATGGGTTATTTCTTCTTCGGTATTTTCATATCCCAAAGAAATTCTTATTGTTCCCTTGGCGTATTCTTCTGGAACATGAGAAAGCTGTGTGTTTTCGCTATCACAGGCAGAGCCAGTCGAAACACTAATTCCCATTAGATCAAGCCTATGTAGAAGCATTTCGCCTTCGGAACCACGGAAGGAAAGGCTAATATTTCCGGGGATCTTGTTGTTACTACCATTTCTGATAAAATCTAAACCTGCATCCTGTAGGGATGCTATCAACCTATGTTCCAATTTTACCAAATGGGTATTAACAGAGTCCATCCTTTTGCAGTTCTTCTCTAATGCAACAGCCATTGCAACAATGGATGCCACATTTTCTGTTCCTGCTCTCATTCCAAACTCTTGTGCGCCACCATCAGCATAAGAAACCATATTGGTTCCTTTTTTTATGTACAGGAAGCCAATTCCTTTCGGTCCATTAAACTTATGAGCCGACGCAGAGAGCATATCTACATTGAGTTCTTTCACATCAATCGGGATATGTCCAACCGCTTGTACCGCATCTGTGTGGAACAACGCTCCTTTTGAATGAGCCATCTCACATAATTCTTTGATAGGTTGAATAGTTCCAATTTCATTATTGGCGAACATGATAGAGACAAGTTTTGTGCTGTCGCTCAGATATTCGGATAAAGTATCAGATTGAACAACACCTTGGGAATCTACCGGAAGATATGCCACAGGGAACCCCATGCGTTCCACCGCATGACAAGCGTGTAGAACTGCATGGTGTTCTATCTGTGAAGTAATAGTGGCTCTATTATCTCCGTAAATCAGGGCTGTAGACTTAATTGCCCAGTTGTCACTTTCAGTCCCGCCTGATGTAAAATAGATTTCTTCTGGGTCTGCGTTAATACAGCTTGCTATTGTTGCACGAGCAGACTTTAATGCAGCTTTTGCTGTTCGTGCAAATGAATACGGCTGTGAAGCATTTCCAAAGTCGTTTAGAAGGAAGGGCTTCATCGCTTCAAAAGCATCTATATCTAATTGTGTCGTTGCTGCATGGTCTGCGTACACTTTCATAATAATCACTCAAACAGTTTGCAACCCTGATCCTTGAACTCCTCGATCTTATCCAGAATATCCTGAACAGATACACCAAGATAGTCAGCAAGGCAATCCATACAGTAAAAGGATTCAACCTGTTCCCCTAATAGTTTCTTGTTAATTCCGATTTCGTTCTTTTCAAGTGCTTCCTTCCCGCAAGAAACACAAGATACTTTTTTTGCCTTACGCATCAATTACAGAAAAGCTCGGAACAGTTTTGCCCGCTTCTTTTTCGTCTGCGATGCCCATCTGAATACGAATAATTGCACGCATATCCATTGCAGGCTGTAAGCAGTAACGATTAAAGTCACGAGAGGTAATATCCTGAGGTCTGCGGACGTGCGGGAACAGCAGTTTCAGGTATGCGGTACAGATTCTCTTGATAGCTTCTGTATCACGGGTATCCGCTTTAGGAGGCATATCAATTCGAGCATCAACAATGGCTCTATAAGAAGGATCATCTCTAAGCTCGTGCATGATGCTGGAGAAGTATTCGGAGTTCAACGCCCAACCGAATGCCTTTAAGTCGTCGTTCATTCTCGGTAAGTCCCAACCCTTAATGAAACCGTGGATACGATCCAAGAAAGGAACTCTATGGAACGGCTCAGGCAACTCAAAGAACATATTGCTATATTCATCCATAGCGCTACCTGCGATATTGCCTAAGAATACGATACCGGCATCTACATTTACCTCATGTCCGTCAGGAGCATTGTATTTTCTATTTTCCATAATCTGCTGAAGGGCAGAATGGAGTTCTGTATCTTTCATGTACT
>JAUMXT010000039.1:0-372 GCA_030529015.1 Bacillota bacterium
ATCTTTTTAGTTATGGAAAGTTTGCTCATTTCACCATATACCCTGCGCCTTTAACTGTTAAAATCTTCTTTTCTTCACGACCGCCATCAACCTTTTTTCTCAAATGATGGATGTAAACATCTATAACATTTGAACCGCCGTCATAATCGTAATTCCAAATATGATTAGCCAACTTATCGCGACTGAGAACTCTGCCTTCATTCTGCATAAGATATTCCAATATATCGAATTCTTTAGCTGTGAGGTTGATTATATCTCCCCCGCGCTCAACTGTCCTCGACGCCGTATCAAGCTTAAGGTCTCCCGATGTTATCACGCTGCTGGCTCTTTCGCCCCCACGCCTCACTATAGCTCTCACTCTTGCCATCAGTT
>JAUMXT010000039.1:382-12916 GCA_030529015.1 Bacillota bacterium
ACTGAGTTCCTCCATGGCAAAGGGCTTAGTTAAGTAATCGTCCGCTCCGGCATCAAGACCCGCAACTCTATCCTCTACCGTTCCCAGTGCCGTCAAAAGCAATACAGGCGTTTTATTGCCTGATGCACGCATCTCCTTCAGTACACCGATGCCTGTAATGCCCGGCAGCATTATATCCAAGATAATACCGTCATATTCAGCGCATCTTATAAAATCAAGAGCTTCATCTCCTGAATAACATGCATCGACGGTATAATGTTCATTAGTCAACTTTCTCACTATTATTTCATTAAGATCCTTCTGATCTTCCACTACCAAAAGTCTCATATTGCACCTCTTTCTCCCTGCATATACACAGCAAGTTCCTTTTTATAATACTAATTTTATCAGATGTAGATTAAAATAACATTAATTCATATGAAAAAGTGCAGTAAGATCACTCTCTTACTGCACTATACGCTACAATCGATATTTTTTCTCATATATTTGTCATTTTACTATTCTACCGGATCATTTAGTCCTTTTTTCGTGAAGTCGAGATATTCTTCGTACGCTTCCGCCCAGCTATCCCATTTGCTGTCGCCTCGTCTGTCAGGCAAGTCGTAATTCTCTTCAAGATAAGCCACCAGGTAGTCTGTGAATTTCTCAGCACCTACGTAATTAACGTGTTTACTGTTATACAAATCACATTCCCAATCAATACCGATTTCGTCCGTCACTTCCGGCTGGTTGCAATCAAGCACCGTATAACCTCTGTCTTCTACGATTTCAATCGCCGTGTTGAACTTGGCCTGTACGTTCTTTCTCATGGCATAAGGCGAGAAAACGAACATCACTTCGGCGTCAAGCTCATCACATCTGTCTAGAGTTGCCAGCAGTGCTGCTTCCATTTCCGGCGCCAGTTCTTCATGCTCGTCAGAGTATACAGGCGGCTTATATGGCTTCTGCTGCAGTGTAAGATCGCTTAATACATATCCTTTAGTAGTATTCTTGACTGCCCACGGTAAAAAGTCCTCAGGCGTTATTTCGCCTGCACTTAACCTGCTGTGATACTTCACTACAGGAATCAGATAATCTATAGGGCTCTCGTCAATATTGCTGAGCTCCCCTGTCGCTCCTTCCGTATACTTAAGCGCCTTATCAAGGGCTTCGTATTTATTGGCCGAAGCCGGCATGCTGTCTGTTACACGTCTGATATGAGCATCGGTTATTTCGTTCTTCGTCTTAAGCACATTTCTCAGTTCTATTATGTAAAGCTGCGGGCTTTGGGTTTTTTCTACTTCGTCTATAAGGTCCGGCACGAAAAGCATCGGCAATCCCATAGTGGCCAGGTTATATCCTGCGATTCCCGCATCATTATATGCCTTAGGAGGTATGAAGTATCTGTTGGTCGCACTTGTCCCCAAATACAATACATCTATGGTTTCTTCCTGTTCGGCATAAAATCCATTGAATATCTGTTTGTTGGAATCGGAATTTCCTATAGTAAACACTCTGTTTAAATACATCAAAAGAAGTGCGGCGATAATTATGAACCCTATGGCCCGTACTACTTTGTTATCAAATATCTTTTTTATCTTTTCTGAAAACATATTTAGGTTTATCCTCTGTTGTTTGATAATAAGATACTATTTAGTTCCCTCGTTCTCTTCCCATAATGCATCATGGAAAAGCTTCCACATCTCACCGTATCCTTCTGATGCCGGGGTAACAGGCTTTGGTATAGTATTCTCGATATCGATTTTGATTTCTCCATTTTTTGACATAAGAAGCACTCTGTTTCCCAGCGCGAGCGCTTCCTGAATATTGTGTGTGATAAAGATAACCGTCGCGTTTTCTTTTTCTTTTATTCTGAGAAGTTCTTCCTGCAGTTTGTTTCTTGTCATCGCATCGAGACTTGCGAACGGTTCGTCCATCAAGATCATTTTAGGATTGAGTGCCAAACCTTTTGCAATGGCAACCCTCTGCTTCATTCCTCCCGACAACTGATGCGGATACAAATCCCCTTTATCTCCCAGTCCAACCAGTTCTAAATGCTCCTGTGCTATCTTCTCTAACTTTTCTTTATCGCTCATCCCATTGACTTTCAAAGGATACTGAATATTCTTTTTAACGGTTTTCCAAGGGAAAAGCTGATCAAAATTCTGAAAAACCATAATTCTATCGATGCCCGGTTCTTCTACGCGCTTTCCTGCAACAAGGATATCTCCCTCGTATGACTCGAACCCTGCAATGCATCTGATTAGTGTTGTCTTACCACATCCTGAAGGACCTAAAATGCAAACAAAATCTCCCTGGTTTACTGTCAGTTCTAATCCATCGATAATATTTCTTGAATCAGGGGCATCATGATAATTCTTTACAAGATTCTTTACTTCTAGCAATTTACTCATCTGATCATCCCCCATTTCTTAACAGTTTTCTTTTCTATAGTCCTAAACAATCCGTATTCTATGATTATACCGATTATTATAATAACGATGAGAGCCGCGAACACTCCTGCGATATCCACATTAGTTCTTTTCATGAATATGAACCAGCCGATTCCTGCTCCGGATCCTGTCGTTCCAAATATCATCTCAACACTTATGAGGCCTCTCCATGCTCTTGCCCATCCAACTCTCATTCCTGACAATATGCTGGAGAAGGCTGCGGGGATATACACGCCCAAAACAAGCTTGAGCCCTCTGAGACCTATATTCCTACCGCTTTCTATGTAGATATTTGAAATGGATTTGAATCCATCGATGATGCTCCTTGACATAGGCCATAAAATCGAATGGATAACGATGAATATAATAGTAGGTTCACCGATGCCAAACCACATGATTGCTAACGGGAGTAATGCTACCCCCGGCAGAAGGTCCATGATAGACACTATAAGATTATAGATATCATAAAATATTTTGCTTACTATCGCAAGGCTGGAGAAAACGAAAGCCAGTATTATACCTATCGCAAGACCTCTGACGATTAGGCCCATCGAATAAAGCGTATAAGTTAGCAAACTATCATCTCTAAAACCTTCAACAAATGCCTGACCGATATCCGCCAAGGATGGGAACATCAATGCAGGAAAAGCCTGCATGGCATATACAGCCTGCCATGCAGCTAAAAAACATATTATAAATATTACTTGCGTTCTAATTTCCTGTTTAGTTTCATTCTTCATTGGTTATTAATTTCCCTTCACGTTGTCGAATGCTATATCTGAAAGAGCTGACGGCGCATCGTTTTCAAGGAATCCGTTTTCAGCCATGAATGATGCCATTTCCAAAACGCCCTTTGTTTCTGTCGAGTATACACAAGCAGGATTCTTTAACCATTCAAGCATTGTTTCGGCATCTACTCCTTCGTTTTCGCAGAACATTTCTGCTGCCTCTTCCTTATTATTATTGATCCAGTCAATAGCTTCTGCCAGTGCCGCTACTACAGCATCGTAAAGTTCAGGATTGTTTTCCTGAAGCTCGGTTGATGCCAGTGCAACAATGAAAGAATTCCCTTCAGGCCACACTGATGATAAGGCTTCTACTTCTGTCATTCCTTCCGCTTCTTCCTTGAAAGTATAAGGTGAAGTTGTCAGCTGAAGTTCAACGCTTCCTGAAAGCAGTGAAGACATTCCGTCAGGATGTGACATCGCAACGATATTATTATCCAGCGCATGAGAATCCCCCAGCTGTTCTTCTGCTGCCATTGCCAGCAGTATATGCTGGATGCTGTTGATATTTACAAGCGCGATCTGTTTGCTTCCAATATCTTTAAGTGACTTGATGTTGTCATTGCTTGTCATCAGCTTATGAGGCTGTGCAGACATGTTTGAACAGATTTTAACAGGCATTCCTTCAGTGGTCGCTGCGATAACGGCAGGCGCAACTCCCATTGCTCCGAAATCAATATTACCTGATGCAAAACCTTCAGTGATAGCTGAACCCGAATTAAGAGTGGACCACTCGATTTCAACTTCCCCATCATAATGCTTTTCGATCAGGCCCTGCTCTTCCATTACCAGAAGAGGTGCGTACGCCATACCATGCTGCTTAGCAATAGTAAGTGTGTTATCATCACCGCCGCCACATGCACAAAGGCTAAATACCATTGCTATCGCCATAATTATTACGGCTAATCTCTTTGTTCTTTTCATTGCTTCTCCTTTAATTATCACATTAAAATTTTAAAAAATTATTGCCTCAGGTTTTTTTCCAGCAGATCCATAAATGTTCTGGCTGCTGTCGAAAGATATTTCTGTGCGGAATATGCTACATATATCTTTCTCTTACAAATCTGCAGGTCTGCCATATAGAATTTCGGGTGTTCCTTGAAGTTGCTGTATCTTATCGTACTCTCAGTCATTAATGATATCCCTACTCCTGCTAATGTCAAACTGTAGCTTGTCATCGTCTGCTCCGCCATCACTGTTTTCTTCGGATCGAAATCATATTTGTCAAATAAGCTATTCATAGTATGCCCTATCTGCTGATCTCTATTTAACAAGATAAAAGTGCTGTCTTTAAATGAAGTGAAATTCACTGCAGGCAGTTCTTCTCCTGCTCCGTATTCTCCCCCTATTATATCTTCAACCGGTATCTGCCATTTTACAAGATCGTCGTTCAATTCCCATTGAGAAGGTACGCATAAGAAAATCTTTTCCTCAAGAAGCTCTTCATAGTTCAGCCTGTCATCAGGTTCAAGGGTAGATGCTATAAATAAATCTATCTGCCCGCTTAATGTTTTAGCAGCTATTTCAGGAATACTGCCATCAACTATGTCTAAATCTATTCCCGGATATTTTTTTGTAAATTCAGCTACAGTTTCCGGCAAGTAGCTTACATTGAAGGATGCTGCACCTCCAATCGTAAGTTTTCCGCTTTTTAGTTCGCTCAAGTCTGCAAGGTGTTGTGTGAATTCTTTATTCATCACCTGATATCTGGCTGCATAGTCCAGATATATTTTCCCTGCTTCGGTTATTTCCAAAGGATGCTTGTTCCTGTCAAACAATACTGCACCCAACTCTTTTTCCAGTTTTTTAAGCTGAGCACTGAGCGCAGGCTGAGAAATTTTTAGCTGTTCAGCCGCTATGGAAATATTTCTTGCTTCCGCAATCGCCAATATATAGTTCACTGATGAAAAACAATTCATTCCATAACCCCTTGCTTATGTTTTTATAGCTTTATCATTATGCAAAGTGATTCTACTCTATTTATGTGTAGTTTATGTGAATTTAGCTATAAAAACCTCTTGTTTTAATGTATAATCTTATGTTGTATAAAGATTTCATAACATTCAAGGAGAATCAAGATGCACATCTATCCATCTGTAATAGAAAACATTGCCAACCATGCCGATGCCATGCCTGAAAAACTGGCACTGGCTGATAATAAACAATCTCTGACATACAGTGAACTTTGGACTCGTATCTACGGCCTTTCACAAGTATTCAGAAGCATGGGTGTTAAAGATGAAAACTGTGCTGTAGTTGAGTGTAATCAAAGCGTTGACTATATGATATGCGGGCTGGCTATACAGCTTGCCGGCGGCGTTTTTGTTCCTCTTGAAAAAAATGTTGCTAAAACACGTGCTATAGAAATCATAACAGACACAGAAGCTACACTTTATGTTAGTAAAAAACCTCTGGATGCAGAACTTCCTGAGGGTATTTCGCCTGCTTTTTTCTGCATCGATGAATGTGCTATGCATCCATGGGAAGGAGACATCCCTGAGCTTACATTCCCTAAATCAGAAGACGTTTGCGAAATTCTCTTCTCAACAGGAACTACAGGTAAATCCAAGGGAATTGTACTGACTCACGGCAATGACATCGCCATCGCCGAGAACGTTATGTACGGCGTAAAAATGAAAGAAAACAACGTAGAAATGATTCCTATGCCGACAAGCCATTCTCACGGCCTGAGAAGAACTTACTCGAACCTCGTAAACGGCTCTTCCGTTGTGTTCGTAGATGGCGTAACTCTGCTGAAGAAGGTCTTCAATATGATTGAAGAATATCATGTGACTTCAATGGACCTTTCACCAAGTATGCTTTCTATCATATTTAAGCTTTCGAAGGATCGCCTCGGTGACTATGCGGATCAGATGGACTATATCCAGCTGGGATCTGCGCCTCTTCCTGAAGAAGACAAGGTTCACCTTTCAAGAATCCTTCCTAAGACAAGACTTTATAACTTCTATGGAAGCACCGAAGCCGGCTGCTCATGTCTTCTGGACTTCAACTCCATGGCAGGAAAGAAGGGCTGCATAGGTAAGCCTGCTGTCAATGCTCACTTTATAGTGGTTGACGAAAACAGAAATGAAATTGAATCTTCACCTGATAACCTGGGGTTCCTGGCAAGCTCAGGTGCAATCAACATGAAGGAATATTTCAAGGCTCCGGAACTGACTGAAGCTACAATGGCCAACGGTTTCGTTTATACTAAGGACCTGGGATATATAGATGAAGAAGGTCTGGTTTATATGCTGGGAAGAAAGGATGACGTAATCAACTACGGCGGAATCAAGATTTCTCCAGAAGAGCTTGAAGCCGTAATCGTCAAGAACCCGATCATCAAGGACTGCGCTGTTATTCCTGTTAAAGATGCTCTTACAGGACAAGCACCTAAGCTTCTCATCGCACTTGAAAACCCTGATGGAAGCGACTACGACCCTAAGGAATTCAAGAGTTTCCTGCAGGAAAGCCTCGATGCCAACAAGCAGCCTAAATATATAGAAATCATCGACGAGATTCCTAGAACATTTAACGGTAAGATCAAAAGGAATCAGCTGATGGACAGGGAAAAGAATTAGTATCACTGCGTTAACGTGTGCTGTTAATCTTTCGTTAACAGGTGCTCCGGCCTTTTGTTCTCTGGTTTAACCCAAAACCCATTGATTTTAGGGAGTTTTAAACAGAAAACTCCCCAAACCAGCAGCACACCAATAAGCTTTCTCACAACAGTTCATAACAAATAAAATAACGGGGATAAATTTTAATATTTATCCCCGTTTTATTGCGTTTTGACGTCTTGCAGGAAACTCCGCACTACGCGTGGCTAAACTGTGAGAGACTCCAAGCTACGCATGACTAAACTGCGAGAGACTCCAAGCTACGCGTGACTAGAATCCTCTGTAGATGAATGCTGCTGCATCGTAGCCCGGGCCGTATACGCCCAGAACCAGCACGCATGCGAATGCCAGAAGTAAGATTGCCCATCTGATAGGAAGTGCAGTTTCTGCCAGTTTCTTTCTTACTGTTGTACAATCGTTATCTCCGGCTCTTTCCTGAATAACGCTGACAACAAAGCATACTATACATCCGAATAATATTATTGCGAAATCTATATTAGTAAGTCCCAGTGTCATTATTGTTTCACTGAAACCGCCGCCCATATCAGGCCTTAATATCGCACCGTACATGTATAATGCCGCACCGAAGGATGTCGCCTTGGCAAACATTCTTCCGAATACTACGATAAAGAAAGTTCTCACCATCTGGAAAACCTTCCAGCTCTTGGCCTTTTCGTTTATGTGCAGTTTTTCGATGGCCTTCTTGAAATATGGTTCGAGAAGGAGCGCCAGAATTATTACGGTACCGTTATATAAACCATATGCTACATATTTGAATTCCGCACCGTGCCAAAGGCCGATGGTGATAAACGTAGCGTATTGCGCTATTATAACCGGAACCAGCTTGCCTACTCTGTCTCCCAAAACGCTTCTCATGTTCTTGCCTAATTTACCGAAGAACTTGCTGAGAGCTATGGAATAGAAGATATAATCTCTGGTCCAGAAGCTGAGTGACATGTGCCATCTTCTCCAAAACTCCGAAAGGCTGTCGGAGAAGTACGGACGCATGAAGTTGTGGCTCAGCTGTATGCCCATCATCTGTGCTACACCTCTGGCGATGTCTATTCCGCCTGAGAAGTCTGTGTATATTTGAATAGTATAGAACAGCAGTGCTACGAAAACTACGCCGCCTGCATAATCCGTATAATTATCAAATACCTGATTAACAAGTATTGCCACTCTGTCAGCTATTATGAGCTTTTTAAAGAAGCCCCACAATATCAGCTGCATACCAAAGGTGAAATTCTCATAAGAGAACTTATGGCCTTCGTAAAGCTGCGCTGCCAGCTGATCGTGTCTTGCGATAGGACCCTGAACTATCTGAGGGAAGAACGATACGAACAGCGCGAACTTTGCAATATTTGTATCATGACTTATCTTACCTCTGTAAAGGTCCAGTATGTAAGCTGCCGTCTGGAATGTGTAGAAAGAAATTCCCAGAGGAATCAACAGACCAAGGTCCATCTCTACGCCACCGAATGCCGCTGCCGCCATTTCTATATAAGTTTTAAAGTATTTCAGTACTGCCAGCACTCCGAAGTTAGCGATCAATATAAGTGCCACCATCTTACGTTTTCTCTTCTGGACTTCTGCCTTGAGAGCCTTCTTATCATCTCTTGTCAGTTCATCCTTATGCTCTGCCAAATAGGCTTTCTGCGCATCATTCTGCATGCCGATATATCTGCCGCCCAGAAAAGTGATGATAGTCGTGAATATAACGAAGATAAAAGTCTTCGGACTCGATATCAAATAAAAGGCATAACTGGCTGCCAAAAGAGTCATCCATCTGCCTTTTATCGGTGTCACATAATATGCCGCTACTACTATTGCTACAAATACTAAGAAATTAAATGAAGTAAATGCCATTTGTTTTTCTTAAGTCTCCTTCGATTATTCCTGAGCCTTAGTAATGAGTTCAACCATAGCGTCAACTGAATTAAAGTTTTCAGGAAGCAGATCTTCTACTGAAATTTCAACATCAAATTCTTCGTTGAATTCTCCAACGATAGCAACGATGTCCAGTGATTCGAGAAGGTTGTCGTCAATCAGCTTAGTTTCGTTTTCAAAGTCAATATCTCCTCTAATATCTGTCAAGATTTCCAAGATTTGTTCTTTCATTTCTTATTTCTCCATTCTAATTTAAATTAAAATTGCTCATACACTTGAATTGTAGCATTTATGATATATGGAATCAAGTGATAATACTGTGATTTCAAGCTTTAAACATGCCTCACCCTTGACAAACCATCCTTTTTTATGCTACCGTTTTTCGCAGGAATTTATCGCCCCCCCACTTTATACGGAGGGAATTATGAGCAAACAATACAGTTTAACCGAAGGCAATATCTTATCGTCACTGACACGCTTCGCGATGCCGGTGCTTTTTGCGTTGTTTCTTCAGGCACTGTACGGTGGAATAGACCTCCTGATCGTCGGCCAATTCGCAACTACAATTGATGTGTCCGGCGTCGCCACCGGCAGCATGGTAATGCACACCATAACTATGGTAGTAACAGGGCTTTCCGTAGGTATAACTGTTATCGTGGGGCAGAAAATCGGAGAGGGCAAACCTCAAGAAGCCGGCAAGGCCATCGGTAGCGGCATCTGTTTCTTCGGCATAGTCACAGCTGTACTCACCGTATTGATCGTGTTTGGCTCTGATGCCATCGCGACTTTCATGCATGCACCAAAGGACGCTTTCGAAGAAACATCATCCTACATATTGATATGCGGGATGGGCTCAGTATTTTTCGTGGCATATAACGTTATCGGTAGCATCTTCAGGGGACTTGGGGATTCTAAAACTCCGCTGATCACTGTAGCAATCGCATGCGTATTTAATATCGCAGGCGACTTGCTTCTCGTTGCAGTTTTCGGCATGGGAGCAAGAGGTGCAGCTCTCGCCACTGTCTTATCACAGGCAACAAGCGTACTTATATCTCTCCTCGTAATTAAAACCCGACAACAACCTTTTGATTTTTCAAAAGACTATATATGCTTTAACAAATCTTTGATAACGACCGAATTTAAGCTGGGTTTTCCTGTCGCATTGCAGGAGCTGCTTGTAGGCTTATCTTTTCTCGTTATTCAGATGATCGTAAATTCAATCGGAGTAACAGCGTCTGCAGGAGTAGGTGTCGCCGAAAAGCTGTGTACATTTGTCATGCTGGTTCCGTCTGCTTATGCTCAGTCAATGACTGCCTTCGTGGCCCAAAACGCAGGTGCCGGTAAGCCTGAACGTGCTTCCAAGGGTCTCTTCTACGGCATCGCTACGTCTGTTGCTGTCGGAGTTGTCGTGGGTTATACCGCATTCTTTCATGGCGATATCCTGTCATCGATTTTTACCGCAGATGCAGAAGTTATCTTATCGTCACACAGTTATCTTAAGGCCTATGCCATAGATTGTGTTCTGACACCGTTTTTATTCTGCTTTATCGGCTACTACAACGGATACGGCAGAACTTTGTTCGTTATGGTACAGGGCCTTGTCGGAGCCTTCTGCGTAAGAATACCTGTCGCGTTCTTCGTCAGCCGGATTCCGGATGCAACACTGTTTCACATAGGCCTTGCGACCCCATCGTCCACTGTTATACAAATCATTCTGTGCCTCTACATGCTGCATAGATTAAAAAAGAAAGGCTTTTACTCAGCCTTCCTTCAATAGTTCATTATATGCCCGCTTATTAAGCGGGTATTTATATAGCGCTATAATAGCTATAACAAAGAAAATCACAGGGATGACCGTAGCGGAGTTTTCTATCCAAAGCTGCGCAGTTTCGCTTTGCGCACTGGTTTCTCCCGTAAAGCCTGCAGCTTCAAGTATCAGCCCCAGCAGCTGTCCGCCGATACCGGCAGCCAGTGCTTCCACAAGGCCTTGGAAAGATACGATCGTCGCAGATCTGTTTCTTCCGTTCTTTATTCTGTCATACTCGCAAACGTCATAGAACACTCCCGGCATTACTTGCCAATAAATAGACGTGCATATCGATGCGAACAGCAAATATACGGCAAGTGCTGTTATTCCCGTAAGATCGAGCATCCTTGAAAGACAAAGCCCGATAGAGCCCACTATATAAGAAATCATCAATGTATCTCTTCTGTCAGTTGCCGCTATCATCTTAGACATCAGCGGTATAAACGCCATTCCAAGCAAAGTTTTAGCCAGCATGAACCCTGAGATTCCGACAGCTGTCATCCCGATATTATATGTCAAATAATATACCATGTCGGCCGTTATTATAGTCCCTCCGACCAGCGCTGCAAGACTGGCGGCAATCAACGGTCTCATAGGCTTTAACATTGCGACAGAGACGTATTCCTTTACGATGTTTACATTCCCGGATTTTGCACGTCTGCGCTTTGCACGACCCTCTGCTCTTGCCCTCAATTCTTCCTCAGGACACACATCCTTGCCTTTAGCAGCAACAACTGTTGCCATATTAGTCACAAGCGTGATCACACCAAGCAGCAAGCCCGTCATTGACCATGCCTGACCGCCTGTAAGCCCGAGACCTTCCAGAAATTCTACGATCAGCGTAGGCATTACCATCGCAAACATGGCGCCTATCATATTGAAAAACGATCCGCATAATCTGAGTGATGTCCTGTCGTCGTAGTCGGAAGTATAGTCGACACCCAGAGCCAGATAAGGCACGATAAAGCCTGTATAGCTGGTCCAGTAGAGCATCAGCAGGAATCCGTAATATATAGGTTTTACTGCCATCGGCAGCGGCACATCGGTAAACAACAGAAACATGGTCAGCATAAGAGGAATAGTGAACACAAAAATCAGAGGTCTTCTCCTGCCGAATCTCGTGCAGACTTTATCTGCGAAGTATCCGATCAGCGGATTGACCACTGCGTTCCATACAGCTCCGACTGCTACTATCGTTCCTGCGATCCCCGGCGATATTCCGGCGATCGTCGTCAGGAAGAAAAGTAAAAATGTTCCGGTCAGGCTATATCCTACAGCATCACCTAAAGATGCTATCCCGTATCCTATTTTTTCTTTAAATGTCGTCTTGCCCATGTGAGAAATTATAACATAAAAAGACGGTACCGTAAATTCGGTACCGTCCTTCTTACTGTTAAATCGTCCATTCCTTAACGTTAGTATGGAGCAGTTCGTGTGATCTGTGCGATAATGGTTTTTCGAGGAATTCTTCGTATGTCATAAGAACTGTCGGGTTCTCATGGGAGAATCTCAGCTTAGCAATGCTGTCGATTCCATACAATGTCTTACCTCTTGTTTCAGCCAATTCTTCGCCATCGTGGATAGGCTGTCCGCCGCCGCCTGCGCATCCGCCAGGACATGCCATTACTTCTACGAAATCATATTCAGCCTTGCCTGCCTTGATAGCTTCCATAAGCTTTCTGGTATTGCCCAGACCACTTACTATGGCAACTCTTACAGCAACGCCTTCTATCTCGAAGATGGCCTCTTTCCATCCATCCATGCCTCTTACCTTCTTGAAGGCATCCACCTTAGGGTTCTTGCCTGTCAGGAGGAAGTGTGCAGATCTTAATGCAGCTTCCATAACGCCGCCTGTAGCTCCGAATATAACGCCTGCGCCTGTTCCTTCTCCGAACATGTCGTCAAATGCTTCTTCGTTAAGTTCTTCTACCTTGATTCTGTCTGCATTGATGAGTCTGTCCATTTCTCTTGTAGTCAGAACCAGGTCTACGTCCTTGCCGTGG
>JAUMXT010000154.1 GCA_030529015.1 Bacillota bacterium
TTCATGGAAGTATTCGAAAACTACGCTGTGATCATTTATTTGCAGAAGCAGTAATAATTAAACACCGGGAAGCAGAGGGCTCTGCTTCCCGGTGTTTTAAGTTTACAGCTCAAAGTATTTGTATAGTATCCAGGAGAAGACCCTTTCCGGGAGTAACCGCTTGATGTACACCGAAATAGCCTGTGTAAAGGTAGCCACCACGTAGCGGTTGGACGGATTCTTCTTGTGCACGATCTCCGAGATTTTCTCCGCCAGATACACCGGCTTCAAGCCATGATACTCACTTTGCTCCACTTCGTCCATGGAATGATCGTATGAAGGATAGGCTGCCGCAATGGCGTCGGAATGCACCGAACTACGGTTCACAACAAAGGAAGTGGCAAAATCACCCGGTTCTATCAGAATTACGCGCACCCCACTGCTCCGGAGCTCCAGACGCAATGCCTCGCAATAGCCGGTTGTGGCAAACTTGCTTGCCGAATAGGCACCTTGGAAAGGCAAGCCCATGCGCCCCGCAATGCTG
Source organism: Bacillota bacterium (assembly GCA_030529015.1). Lineage (GTDB taxonomy): Bacteria > Bacillota > Clostridia > Peptostreptococcales > Anaerovoracaceae > Lentihominibacter. Next base: position 524 of record JAUMXT010000154.1, read on the forward strand.
CTGATACAGATGATTCTCCCGCTACCCTGCTTTCGCATGACCGGAATCACGTGAGACAGCCACCTCACCATACCCATGAAGTTCACATCCATCTGACGCTGGACATCGGGCACGCTACAGAATTCCAAAGGACCAGCGATACCTATGCCTGCATTGTTGATGAACACATCGATGCGCCCTTCCTCCTGCATCAGTTTCTTGAATGCATGCTTGATTGCACCGTCGTCCAATACATCTGCATACAGATAGGTCACCCCTTCTATGGGCGGAACAACGCGACGGACCGTCCCGTAAACCTTATGACCGTCTTTGGCCAAGCGGGTAGCCATCTCCTTGCCTAATCCTGAGGAAACCCCTGTGATCAATATTACCATTGCTTTCTTTCTGATAGATTTAAAATAACTGCGAATTTATATAAAAAGTATTCCCGCTGTACACCTCGCGCTTGAAAAAACGGTTTTTTTGGAAATTGTTAACACCCCTACCCATTACTCTTTAAATTCTTTAAATGATTCATATTTTAACCATTTTATAGCTTTATTTAGTTTGTATTTCGCTCACAATTCTTATATTTGCACTTTCTAACTAAATTCTTACTAAATTAATGAAAAAAGGAAAACTATTCCGTCTGCTGTTATCGCTGTACCTTATCATTGCAGCTTTCAACTTCGCATCGTGTAGCGCCAATGACGACCATCTCCCAACCGAGGAAGACGTACAGGTAGAAAATCCCGCCGGAGACAATTTCTTTCACTTTATTAATAAAGAATGGCTGGCCTCTGTTCAAGGCGAGACCAAGATAACAGGATATATCTATCAGAATGCGGTCTTACTCGAAGAGAAAGTACAGGCAACACTGGCTAATATGGAGGATTTCAAAGCAGTGAAGAAGTCGTTCCTACAAGTGAACAACGGCGGACTGGATGCCTACCAACAAGAAATAGACAGCCTTATCAACCAACTGACAGGCAAGGTAAAGACCAAGAAAGAGGCTTACAGAGCCTTGGGCAAATGCCTCGGTATGGGATTGATAGACAGAGAGTTGACTCTTTCCCTAAACGATAAGGACAATGAAATCATCTGCATCATCAATATGGGAGCAGATGCAGCTGTCGAACAGGCAGAAGACAAAGGAATTTATCGCTCCTACAAGCCCAAGACCTTCATCGGAAAGAGAATCATCAAACTTTCCGAACGGTCCCGATCGGCAGAGGATATCCTGAGCTGCATCTACGAAGGAATAGGTATCGACAAAGAATATCTCGGAATCATGGAAGGCACCATCGATGAATACCTGAAGGAACTGGAAAAAATGTCCGTCAATGAGATCAAGGATATGATTGCGGAACTGATTCATCGGGAGTTCCTGCCTTATGGCAGCGATGAACTTGCACAGAAGTTCTCTACACACCAAACTTCAAAGGCATACTTCAGCAGCAAGGTGAACGAAACCTTCACCTACTCCTTGTCGTACCACTACTATCACCAGACCATCAACAAGGAACTCAAGCAGACCTTCGAAACATACGGCGAAGAGATGAGACAAGCATTTGCCAAACGCATCGAAAACAACGAATGGCTGTCGGAGCAGACCAAGCAGGCTGCACTGAAGAAACTGAAGGATATGAAATTCTTCTTCGGAGGCGACGACAACTGGTACGAGGAAACATTCTGCACTCCGAAAGGCGAATCGCTGCTGGCAGACCTCATGGAAATGAAAAAGAGCCGCATCGACCAGATAAAAGCACTCTTGGGTAAGAACAAACGCGATGAAGCGCTCAATTACTGCATCGTAAGAGAAAGAATACCCCTCAGCTTATACAATGCCTTCAACGTGCCCTACACCAATTCCATACAGATTCACCCTTGCTACATGATAGCGCCGAATTATTCCCCGGACATGAGCATCGGAAGCCTGTACGGCCTGCTCTATGTCATCGGGCATGAAATGACACACGGATTCGACCTCGACGGTTCGCTCATGGATGCCGAAGGAAACGAGAACAACTGGTGGCAGGCAGAAGACAGAGTGAAGTTTGAAGCACTGAACAAGGAACTGATCGAACAGATCAACACCTTCGAGATTGCACCGGGCATTCCGACAGACGGCAACAAGACCGTTACGGAAGACGTGGCCGACTTAGGAGGGCTGAACATTGCCTTGGATGCATTGACTTCCTATCTGAAGAAGAACGGAGCCAGCGAAGAAGAGCTGCAGAAGGAGCAGAAGAACTTCTATGAATACCTTGCCATGTCCTACCGCATGTTGATGAACCAGGCAGCCATCGACTTGACCCTGAGCGACATACACTCAGCAAACCATATACGCGTGAACGGCATGTTCCAACACATGGACAACTGGTACGATCTGTACAATGTAGTGGAAGGTGATTCACTCTACCTGCCGAAAGAAAAGCGTATAACCATCTGGTAAACATACTATTAAATACTTTATAAACCTAAAAACCAAATTAAATGAAAAATTTG